>CAJQOW010000161.1 GCA_905480055.1 uncultured Acidimicrobiia bacterium | reverse complement strand
CTGCCCCATACGAAGTCCTCGGGGAACTGGTACTTCATGGCTGGTTGCTCCTCTGCTGCCTGACGTGGGTTGACTCAATGGTGCCGATGGTCGGTGTGGCTATCGATCCAGAACCGAGAGCCGGTGGGACAGTCCACGGACAGCGGAGTAACCATCAGTGAACATGTCGTACGCATCGGCGTAGATAGGGACGTCGGCGCTCGGTTCGATCGGAGTACCGACTTCGACCGAGGCGGTCGTCGCCTCGTCGACCGAACCAAACGCTCCGAACCCCGTTGCTGCCAGGAGCGCAGCACCGTGGGCCGCCGCCTCGGGGGTACCCACAACCCGCACGGGCAGGCCGATGACGTCGGCGAGGATCTGCAGCCACAGCTGGCTCGAAGCTCCCCCGCCGGATGCCCTGATCTCTCCGAGGGGAGCAACAGCCCGGATCAGTTCCGCCGAGTCGCGCAGCCCAAAGGCCACCCCCTCCATCACCGCCCTCGTCATGTGCGGAAGCCCGTGCCGCACGGTGAGCCCCAGGAACGCCCCGCGCGCGAGCGGATCGGGGTGGGGGGTGCGCTCGCCGCTGAGGTACGGCAGGAACATGAGCCCGCCCGATCCGGCCGGGACCTCTGCTGCGACAGCATCGAGTTCGTCGTAGGACGTCGTTGGAGCAAACGTGTTCCTGAACCACTCATAGCTTCCTGCTGCCGACAGCATCACGCCCATGAGGTGCCACATGTCGGGAACGGCGTGACAGAACGCGTGCAGCCGACCGTCCGGCTCAACGGCAGGCGAGTCCGTGGAAGCGAAGACCACACCGCTGGTTCCGATGCTCATCGCAATGACACCCGGCGCCACTGCCCCGACGCCGACTGCATTCGCAGCCTGATCGCCCCCGCCGCCAAACACGGGTGTACCAGGGCGGAGTCCGGTCAATGCTGCTGCCTGATCGCTCAGCCCACCCGTCGCCTCGGTGCCTTCATACGTCGGTGGAAGCCAGGTCCGCGGAATCCCGAGGGCGTCCACAACGGGCTCGGACCAGTCTCGATGTGCAAGATCAAACAGGATCGTCCCGGATCCCCCGGCACGATCAACGGCATACTGACCGGTGAGGCGGTACCGAACGTAGTCCTTCGGGAGTAGCACGTGTTCCGTGCGATCGAAGACGTCGGGTTCGTTGTTCTTCACCCACAGGATCTTCGGAGCCGTGAACCCGGTCAGCGCGTCGTTGCCCGTTGTTGCGATCAGCTCTTTGCGCCCAATGCGATCACGAATCTCGTCGCATTCGGCTTGCGTCCGCTGGTCGTTCCACAGGATTGAGGGTCGAAGCACGTCTCCGTTGCCGTCGAGCATGACAAGACCGTGCATCTGGCCCGTCAGGCCGATCCCATCGACGCTCGTCGGCGAGATGCCACCGACCTCGATTGCCTCATTGATCGCAACAACTGTCGCTTGCCACCACAATTCTGGCGACTGCTCGGACCACAGCGGTTTGGGAGTCTCGAAATCGTACTCCGATCGCCCGACGGCAACGATCGACCCATTCGCATCCATCAGCAGCGCTTTGGTTGCCGTCGTCGACGAGTCAATGCCGATGAAGTAGCTCACACAACCAGTCCATCCGGCTCGATCGGGAGGTCCCTGATCACGTCATGGACATGACGATCGCCAAGGTCGATGATGGTCCACACCTCACGATGGGTTACCCGCTCCCGCTTGGCAAGGCTCGCCCTCGATCCGACGGTCTCCAGCTCGAGGAATCGGTGGTCGCGGTAGCACTGTGCGGAAGCGCCCAGGTCGACGTAGTACGCCTCATCCCTGTGAGCGTGGGCCCACTTGACGAACAGTGAGTTTCCGAAGTGGTAGGCGAGCCATCCTCGCCGATTCGCAAGACCGAGCTTCAGCTTTGCCTCGCGATCGCTTGCATGGATGGTGATGAAGGTGTCGTGGAACGTGAGCTCGGGGGCGGTCAGATCGGTGTATGGCCACAGGACCAGCGACCGATTGGGGAGCAGCGCTTCGGGATCGACCGGGTCGGCGGTGGTCGGGAGGTAGGCGGTCCCTCCGGGCGAGAGCTGCGTGATCGCCCAGGGAGCGGCCAGCCGTTGCTCCCTGCCGCGGTTCTCCAATGAGTGGTCGACAACGGTGTACTCGCCGCGAATCGTGACGGTGAGGTGCTTGACGATCCCGTCGCTGTCGGGCCCACCCACGATCTCGAAGCCGTCGGATGACTCACTGACGTCGACGTCGGCGTCATCGGGCTCGTAGGTGACCGCTGGATCCTCGGGCGCTCGCCACAGTCGATGCCCGCCAAGGAACCGGTATCGGCCCGAGGCGGGGTGATCAATGCCGTCGTTGGGCAGGCGGGCGAACGGGCTCGACTCACCCACCCTGCGATAGCCGAGGATGCGCGGTCCGGCATTGGTGACAACCTCGGCCTCGAACGCACCGAGCCGGACCGTGGAGGATTCGATGGAGGTGGGAAAAGCGTTGTGAGTCACGTAGAGAGAAACGGTGGAGATGGCCGCTCACCTGCACGATACGGTCGGTCGAGCACTGTGCGGACTCTTCCACCGGCTCAGGACCCCCAACCGGGCACCCTCGGGGTTGCGCCTTTGCAGCCAGTGCCAGGCTCGCTCGTCCGCCATGGCAACCAGCGGCCCGGACGCGGGCTCGGTACCATCTCGGACAAGTCGCATGGGGGCGACACCGCAGGGGGCCACGTGAATTCGGTCACGATCTTCGACGTAGCGGCAGAAGCCGGGGTATCGACCGCGACCGTATCGAGGGTCGCGAACGGTCACCCCAACATCAAGCCAGAGACTCGCAAACGGGTGCAAGATGCGATGGATCGGCTTGGGTATGTCCCCAACCTCAGGGCTCGAGGCCTCGCCGGCGGAAAGACCCAGGTCGTCGGGCTGCTCGTCGATGACCTTGAGAGTTCCTACATCGCTCAGGTGGCCAAGAGTGTCGACAGCACTCTGTCCGATGAGGGATACGATCTAATGGTCGGCACGCTGCACATGCGGAAAGATCGAACCCGATACGTGCACTCCCTGCTCAACGGCTTGGTCGAGGGCCTCATCGTGCTCCTATCGCCCGGTTTCGAGTCGATCCTCGACGACATCGGCGCACGCGGGTTCCCGATGGTCCTCATCGACCACGCCCCCAAAGCTGATGTACCCGTGATCAACACGATGAACATTGCGGGCACGGCCGACGCCGTGGAGCACCTGTTCGGCCTTGGGCATCGGCGCATTGCATTCGTCACCGGCCTCCTCGATGTCCACTCAGCGCGAGTGCGCCTCAAGGCCTACGAGGCAAGCCTCGCGACCCTCGGGATCGCGGAGGACCACGAGCTCATCGAACAGGGCGACTTCTTGCCGGGTAGCGGATACCGGGCTGCACAATCGCTGCTCTCACTCGCTGAACCTCCGACGGCGATCATCGCCTCATCTGACACGGAGGCGTTGGGAGTGCTGCGAGCCGCACGCGAACTCGGAGTCGATGTCCCTGGCGAACTCTCGGTCGTCGGCTTCGACGACATTCCGGAAGCGCGGTATGTGGATCCCGGCCTCACCACGGTGCGCCAACCCATGGGCGAGATGGGCCGCACCGCCGCGCGCATGCTGCTCGACGCGATTCAGAACAACGAACCGACCGAGACAAGCGTCGAGATACCGACAGAGTTGATCGTCAGGGGTACCACCGGACCAGTGCGCGCGTAGAATCGCTCCGACTGTGCGCGTATGGGACCGACGATGCGAGGTCCCTATGAACGTATACGATCCGGATTGCAGCGACACACCACGGAGGACGTCAATGACCGAATTCTTCTCAGGCGTCGACAAGGTCCGATACGAAGGACCTGAGTCCGACAACCCGCTTGCCTACCACTTCTACGACCCGGATCGTGTGGTGCTTGGCAAAACCATGGAGGACCAGCTTCGCATGGCCGTGTGCTACTGGCACAGCTTTGCTTGGCCCGGAAGCGACATCTTCGGATCCGGCACCTTTGATCGCCCGTGGAACGACAGCACCGCCGATCCCATGGATGCCGCCAGGATGAAGATGGATGCCGCTTTCGAATTCTTTGCAAAGCTGGGATTGCCGTTCTGGTGTTTCCACGACGCAGACATCGCTCCCGACGGAACCACGTTCTCCGAGACCAGGGCGAACTTCGAGTCGATGGTCGACTACGCACAAGACAAGATGGCCGAGACCGGTGTCAAGCTCTTGTGGGGGACGACGAACGCGTTCAGCCATCCCCGGTTCGCCGCTGGGGCGTCAACGAATCCCGACCCCAAAGTGTTCGCCTACGCAGCCGCGCAGGTCAAGAACGCGCTCGACGCCACCCTTCGCCTCGGCGGCTCGAGCTATGTGCTGTGGGGAGGACGCGAGGGTTACGAGACCCTGCTCAACACGCGGATGAAGCAGGAAGCAGACCAGTTCGCGAGATTCCTTCACATGGTCGTCGACTACAAGAAGTCGATCGGCTTCGAAGGCCAACTCTTCATCGAGCCCAAGCCCCAGGAACCAACCAAGCACCAGTACGACTACGACAGCGCGACCGTGCACGGATTCCTGGAGAGGTACGACCTGCTTGGAGAGTTGTTCGTCAATATCGAGGGCAACCACGCGACATTGGCTGGGCATAGCTTCCTGCACGAGGTGGCCTACGCCGTCGACAACGGCATCTTCGGCAGCATCGATGCGAACCGTGGTGACCCGCAGAACGGTTGGGATACGGACCAGTTCCCGAACTCCGTTGAGGAGATGAGCCTGGTGGTGTACGAGATCCTTCGCGGTGGCGGGTTCACCTCCGGAGGCTTCAACTTCGACACGAAGCTCAGGCGCCAATCGATGGACCGCAACGATCTGTTCCATGGTCACATCGGCGCAGCAGACACGCTGGCCCAGTCGCTGCTGGTTGCGGCAACACTCATCGAGGATGGCACCCTCGAGGCTGCCAGAGATGCGCGTTATGCCGGTTGGTCAACCGAACTCGGGACCGACATCCTGTCCGGCACCGCAGACCTGGCCAGTCTGGAGCAGCGGGTCGCATCCGGCGACATCGACCCGGCTCCGGTCTCTGGCAACCAGGAGGAGCTCGAGAACCTGGTGAACCGAACCATCTGGATGACGGTCTAGCCGCAGCCGGCGTAAGGCCGTTCTTGCGACAGATCTCAGCCGCATCGTTGCTGATCAGTTCGCAACCATCGCCAGGGTCGGGTCGAGGAGGAATGGCGCAAGGTAGGCGGGGATGTTGCTGAACGGCAGCACAGCAGCGTCGAGATCGATTCCAATGACATCGCGCATGAACATGCGTCTGGCGACGATACGGTCCCATGCCTCCGGATAGCGATTGGCAAACTCCTCCCGACCATCTTCATCCAAGAGGGCGATGCCATCTTCGATGTTGGTGGTGAAGTACTCCGACCCGGTTGCTGGGATCACGTCGACCTGCAACGCCATGCCAGATTGCAGCTCGATGTCAGACCCCTTGAAGACCGGAGAGTTCACCCACTCATCGAGGTGAATCTGGTGGCCGGGGTTGAGGAAGATGCCGAAGAACGGATCTCCCAGATGCCTATCGATGATCTCGAACATGACGTCACCGGTTTGGCCGATATGGAGGGACTGGTACCACTCGACAATGGCTGCGAAGTAGGGCTTCACCAACCGATCGACATAGTCCGATGCACCTGCAGGGAGTTCCGTCGCGTCAGCAACGACGAAGCCTGCCCGACAGTTGAGCGCCCCCCAGGTCCCGAAGGCGGTGGTGAACCGGTCACCCCGTTCGATCTTCCTGCTCGTGGGTGATAGCAGGCCGAGCGATGCTCGAGGACCGCTCGACAGCATGAGATGACACGACAGAGGACTCCCATCCCAACCGAGCAGGGCGACGGCATCGTCCTCGCGCAGGCCGGGCCGCAGCCCGAAGACGACGTCACGCACACCGCTCGAGGTCCGCGTGCTGGCATATTCCATGGCCGCGAGTTGATCGATTTCGTTGCGTACCCGCATGCCTCGCCCGGCATCGGTGAGTATCGAGTTCGCATTCAGGATCTCGCCCGACTCGCCAACCGAAGCCCGCAGCGCGTCGACGATCCAGGCCGGCACTTCGATCAAGCTTGCATTGGCCATCTCCTTCCAGCCAACGGCCGCGACTCTCGTTCCCCTGACGAGCCCTTCGTCACGGAAGACCTCACCCAGCGCTCGTGAACGATCCCTGGGCTGGCCGGGGAGGCTGAACTCCTGGTGGAGCTCAACTCGCATGGGGAGCGGGGCCGCAGCACCCATACCAACGCACTCGTTCCCCGTCAGGAGCAATGGGTCGCGTCCAGGACCGACGACGAGGAGCGCCTCCTCAAACCTCGGGTCGAATCCGGATAGAAAGGAGAGGTTGGCGCTGTGCTCGCGGTCGGCGTACACAACTGCTGCGTCAAAGCCTGAAGCCTCCAGTCGCCTCCGAAACTCGGCGAACCGATTGCGATGCATCTCGTCCGCGAGCTCTGGCCTTGCCCCCGCTCTCCCAAAGTCAGGGAGCTCCACATGCTCCAAGTGGACATTCATCGGTACTCCAAAGGTCGTGCCGAACAAGCATCCCAGACTGTGGGTCAGCCCGCACGCGATACGGCGAGACGTTCGCCGGCTTCTGCGGGAAGCCACTCGGTCATCGACCCATCCGGCCAAGTGACCCGAACCTCGGCTGAGCTCGACGGCCCGATCCCGAAGTGAAGTGCACCGAGCTCGCCGCTCGCGTGCCCGCCGCCGATCGTGACCTCCCGCGTGATGCTGAAGTCACCGATCCGGACATCGATCCAGGAACCGACGCCTGCGTGGTTCACCTCTCCCGCTGCGAGCGAGATCTTGATCCAGTTACCCATGGGCGCCGGACTCTCCGCAGTGCCAGCCCCAACGTTTCGCCAGAGGCGAACGTTCTCGACCCGATTCACCTCGACGAGATCCAGCAGCCCATCGCTGTTGAGATCCACGACGGCCGCCCCCCTGGTCTTGTCGAAGTACACGATGCCCGCTGCCTTGCCGCCCTCGACAAAGGTGCCATCCGGCTGACCGATGAGAAGGTTGTTCGGATCAGCATCCGTGAATGTCGGCATGGCGTCCACATTGCCCTTGGCCACGTAGAGGTCGATGAATCCGTCGTTGTTCACATCATCAAACTCAGCATGCCAGCCGGTTGACGGAAGCGTCTGATCGCCGACGTACGGCTTGTGGACGGTCGCTCCTCGGCGGATGGCGATGTCCTCATACGCGGGTTGATCCGGGCCGTCGGCGAGCGTTTGGAGTTTGCTGTCGCCCTGGTTGGTGAGATACACCTCCGGATAGGAGTCACCGGTGATGTCGTGTGATGCAATGCCCATCCCCCAGATCCGCAACAGCTTCCAGCCGTCATTGCGCGTGTATGCGATCGGAGCATCATTCGCATCGATCTGCCACAACACCTCCTCCCCGTCGGTGTTGTACTGGCGATCGTTCGTCACCCGCAGATCCGCTGTCCCATTGCGGTCCCAATCGCTGAAGAGCACTGACAGGGTGCACCACCCCGGTCCGAGCGGCACTGGCGTGCCATAGGTTGCGTCATCGGGCCTCAGGAGGACGTTGGCTGAACACAGATCGACATCCTCGGTGAGTGCCTCAGCATTGAGATAGTTGCCAAAGGCAAGCGTGGGCATGATTGCCTCGGGCTCCCACGTCGCGCTGAAGCCTGCCGTCCACGCGTCCCCTCCGTCGATGTTCCACAGCTCATTGGCTCTCTCAAATCCACAGCCACCCGTCCCACGGAACACCACGTTCTCTCCGAGGCGAAGGACAACGAGGTCGATGATGCCGTCCGAGTAAATGTCGATGGGATAGGCGCCCGTAACCGAATCGAGTTCCAGTCCGGTTCCCTGCATCTCATTGAATTGGAGCGGACCGGCTGCCTCACCGGTGTTTGCGTAGAGAGCTGCTGTTGCTTCACCTCCTGCGAAGTAGAGCTCAG
>CAJQOW010000160.1 GCA_905480055.1 uncultured Acidimicrobiia bacterium | reverse complement strand
ATCGGCGGATGGTTCTTCCCGACTGCGGGCTGGATGGTGCTGGTCTTGTGGGTCGTTCCGCCGTTCATTGCCATCGCCCCGTTCGGCAGCCAGGTCGATCTGTCGCTGACGTTCGGCAAACCGGGCCCTACGGTTTTCGGTGATCGTGTCGAAGCACTCCGGGCAGGTGACTCCTGTCATGTAGCCGTCTTGGGAGCGCGCCTCTTCGTTCACGACGACGTTGCAGTTGGGGCAGATCTCCATGTTCCCCGGTACGAGACCATGGCCAACCGAGACTCTTCGATCGAAGACGTAGCATTCGCCGTCCCACTTGCTGTCAGCCTCGGGCACCGTCTCGAGGTACTTGAGGATCCCGCCCTCGAGTTGGAACACGTTCGTGAAACCCTGCTCAGTGAGGTAGGCCGTTGCCTTTTCGCACCGGATGCCTCCCGTGCAGAACATCGCGAGCCTGGTGTCCTTGGCGAGTCCATCGGTTGCTGCAATCCAATCGGGGAACTCGGTGAACGAACGTGTATGGGGATCGGTCGCGCCCTCGAATGATCCAATCGCCACTTCATACGCATTTCGGGTGTCGACGACAACGACGTCCGGTTCGCTGATGAGCTCGTTCCACTCGGATGCGGGAACATGCTCGCCGGTGTTGGCGCGTGTATTGACCGAGCCAACACCCAATGTCACGATCTCCTTCTTGATGCGCACCTTCAACCGGAGGAATGGGTCATCCGCAGCGGTGGAGTGCTTCGCAGGGAGTGCATCGATTGCATCCAGTGATCGCAAGTGGTCGAGTACGTTCTCGACGCCTTCCTCGGGCCCCGCGATTGTGCCGTTGATGCCCTCGGGGGCGAGCAGGATCGTCCCCTTGACGTCGTTGGACTCGCAGACAACGAGGATCCCGTCGCGGATGGCCGCTGGGTCCGGAATCTCGGTGAATCGATAGAAGGCTGCGATGTGGAACACGCCAGAAGTGTATGGAGGGTGGGGTTCAGGCGCTAGGCCACCGGAGCCTCAGCATCCTCCGATATCGCAGCATCCCACACCATGTCTGACCACTTGAAGAAAGCGAAAGCGGCAGATGCGCCCACGGCGAGGCCGATGCTCAGCGGGAGAATCGTCCCGTCGTAGGAGACATCGATGAGCGCACCGATGAGCGCACCTCCGAAGGTCGAGATCGTCCCGATGACGGCCGCGGCGGTTCCGGCGATGGCTCCCATGGGGATGAGCGCCGCAGAATTGAGGTTCGGGATGAGCAGCGCATGGGCAAAGAGAATGGGGACGAACAGCACCGCAAACACGCCGATGTGCGGTGTGCCGTCCGTGGCAAAGGCCAGAGCCAGGATTGCCAGCGCTGCAACGAGGTACGTGGTGAACACGCCTCGCAAGATGATCCGCAGCGACACGACGCCGAGCAGGCGAGTGTTGACGAGCATCCCGACACCCAGCACAGCTGCGGACAGGCCGAAGATGATGGGAAACCACGAGTCCAGGCCGAATACGTCGTCGATGATGATCTGGGAAGACGCCAGGTAGGACGCGAAGAAACCGAACAGGGCGGTCTGGGCCAGGGTGAGTCCCATCACAAATCGCGAACGCATGACAAGCCCGGCCGCCCTTGCCAGCTTCGAGAAGCTGAGGGGAAGCCGTCGATCAGGTGGGAGGGTCTCGGGGAGTCTGGTTGCCCACACTCCAACGGCCGTGCCGAAGAGCGCGATGGCGAGGAAGATCGTGTGCCACGAACCGACGACGAGGAGACCTGCACCGATCGACGGCGCAACGATCGGAACCAGCAGGAATACGGCCATGATGTACGACATCACGGTGGCCATGGTCTCGCCTTCATAGCCGTCCCTCACCGTGCCGATGGACACAACCCTCGGCGCGGCAGCTCCGAGGCCAGCAACAAACCTGGCGAGGAACAACGCTTCGAGGGACGGCGAGAACACAGCAGCGATTGCCGCGAGCACGTATACGGCCAGCCCGGCGTACAGAACCCGCTTGCGTCCGATCGAGTCCGACAGCGGTCCCCAGATCGGTTGGCCGAGTGCGATGCCGATCAGGAAGAATGTGATGACCGGTGCGAGCGCGTTCGAATCTGCAGCAAGACCGAACTCCGATCGCATTTGCCCGAAGGCAGGCAGCATGATGTCGACCGCGAGGGCGGACACCGCCATGATCATTGATACGAGCAGCGTGAACTCGGTGCGCGACAGTTTGGTTTCGAGGAGTGTCCGTGCTGAGGTCACGGAGCTGAACTCGTTGCGATCGGTAGGTCGGTGGCTGACCAGTCGCTCCACGACCCCACATAGAGCAGGGGGCGACCGAGGCCAGCGATCTCCATCGCAGCGATGTTGTGGCACGCAGTGACGCCTGAACCGCATTGCGAAATCACGTCCGCACCGTCGGTGATGCCAGCCGCAGCGAATCTATCCCGTAGTGCCTCGGGCGGAAGGAATTGAAGCGTCTCGTTGAGATTGTCGGTGAGAGGCATCGATAGGGCCCCTGGAATGTGGCCCGCCTTGGGGTCGATGGGTTCGGCATCGCCGACGTAGCGTTCAACGGAACGGGCGTCGATCACTGCAGTCGTTGCAGCTCGATCGACCACACCGTTGCGGTCTATGACACCAATCCACGGGCGCGCACGGAAACTGCCGGGCAGGGCCGTGGCAGGCTCGGTGGTCAATCCGTATCCGGCGTCGACCCACGCCGGAAGGCCGCCGTCGAGGATGAACGTGCTCGCGTGGCCCTGGTCCGTGAGCATCCACCACAAGCGAGATGCAACAGCACCGCCCCGGTCGTCGTAGACGACAACCGTGCGCTCTGGTGACACACCGAAACGTGCCATCGTGCCTGCGAACGCATCGGGGGTAGGTAGCGGATGTCGACCTTGGCCCTCTGGACCTGCGAGGTCGGTGTCAAGTGAGCAGTAGATGGCACCGGGGATGTGGCCGGCAGCGTATGCGGCGGCACCAGCGTCGGGCTCACCGAGGTACCAACGGCAGTCGAGGATGTTGACCGCGTTGTCGCGAATGGCGTGGAGATCGGCTACGGATATGAGAGGTCCCGGCATCGTCGAACGGTACCGGTCGCATGTTCCGCACTGGCTCCCAGACACCACGGTGTGGCGATCGGTAGGGTGGCGCCATGACGACGGTTCACCTCATCGACGGCACCTACGAACTCTTCCGCGCCCACTTCGGCGCTCCTCCCCGGCAGACACCGGAAGGGTGGGAGATCGGCGCAACGCACGGCATCATCATGTCGACGCTGGCGCTGCTCGCCGAGCCAGGGGTGACCCATGTCGGTGCAGCCTTTGACACGGTCATCGAGTCGTTCCGCAACGACATGTTCGACGGGTACAAGACAGGCGAAGGGACGCCGCCCGAGTTGCACGCCCAGTTTCCTGTCGCCGAGCGTGCCATGGAGGCAATCGGTGTCACCGTGTGGCCGATGATCGAGCATGAGGCAGACGACGGCCTTGCTGCGGCAGCGCAGAAGTACGTTCCCGATGTCGACCGTGTCGTGATCATGAGTCCTGACAAGGACATGTGCCAGCTGTATGGAAACCCCAAGATCGTGGGGTTCAATCGAAGGGAGTCTGCCTTCATCGACGCGGACGGGGTACGCGCAAAGTTTGGCGTATCGCCCGAATCGATCCCCGACTACCTCGCCCTTGTCGGTGACACCGCCGATGGAATCCCGGGCCTGCCGGGCTGGGGAGCGAAGTCTTCGTCTACGCTGCTCGCCGAGTACGGCCACCTCGACCAGATTCCAACATCAGAGACCGATTGGGATGTGAAGGTTCGCAGTGCAACGAAGCTGGCAGCGACGCTCGCCGAGAACCTCGATGCAGCCCTGCTGTACCGAGATCTGGCAACGCTGCGCACAACCGCCGACATCCCAGAATCGCTGGATGACCTCGCATGGAAAGGGGCCCACCGTGAAGACTTCCTGGCCCTCTGCGATGAGCTCGGCTTCAACAACCTGAAGAATCGGCCATCCGCCTGGCAGTAGGGCGGTTGAGTTTTGAGTTGGGAGTTCTGAGTTCGGAGCCGTGCGCCTGTCAGTCCTCCCTTTAGGGGGGACGGGCGAACGTAGTGAGCCAGGGGGCGGGTGAGCCTGCGAACACGGATGTGGCATTACCTTGGTGTGGGACCATCCCCGTGCAGAGGAGGAGTCTTGAGTTGTGAGTTCTGAGTCCCCTGCGGAGCGCCCGTCATGAGAGAGGCAACCGGATTGCTGGAGCGCATGGCTCACGGCTAACGGCTCAGGGCTTTCGAGTTGAGAGTCTTGAGTTCTGAGCAATGAGCTAGGCAATCGGATTGCTGGAACTCACAACTCAGAACCCAAAGGGCCTGAGTACGAAGTACTGAACACGCTTGAGGGGGGGATCCATTCGGATCCCCCCCTCCTTGCTGCTCCTGCGGAAGATGGAGACTCAGCAGAGTCACCACCAACCGTCTAGTGCCCGTTCGAGCCGACGGGGTCGAGGTCCCGTGGGTCTGCAACCTGCTCCTGGAACACGAACTCGGGATAGGCCTCCGCACCGTGCTCCGACCGATCCAATCCCTCGCGCTCCTCTTCGGGAGTGACCCGCATGCCGACCGTGAGGTCGATCAGCTTGAACACGATGTAGGAAGCGATGAACGCCCATGCGGCGATCGCAGCCGCACCGAACAGCTGGGTTCCAATCGAGGCATCGGAGCTGAACAAGGCAACTGCGAGGACGCCCCACAGACCGGCGGTGCCATGCACCGAGATTGCCCCGACAGGATCGTCGATGCCCACCCGCTCGAGCCCCATGACCGAGAACACCATGATCACGCCAGCGACGAGACCGGTGAGCACCGACAAACTGAACGAGATGCTTGCTGTGCCCGCGGTGATACCGACCAGGCCGGCGAGGGCACCGTTGAGCGTGAAGCCAACATCGGGTTTCCCGATGATGATCCATGCTGTCACCATCGCACCAACGGCTCCTGCGGCTGCAGCGAGCGTGGTGGTGACCACGGGATAGGTGATGTTCTCCCCGACAGCGGCGAGCGTGGAGCCAGCGTTGAAGCCGTACCAGCCGAACCAGAGGATGAACACACCGAGCGCACCAAGTGTCACCGAGTGCCCCGGGATTGCCTTCGGCTTCCCGTCTGCGTCGTACTTGCCCTTCCGAGCGCCAATGACGAGGACACCTGCAAGGGCGGCAACGCCACCAAGCATGTGGACAACACCCGATCCAGCAAAGTCGAAGAAGCCCCGCTCAGCGAGCCAGCCGCCGCCCCACACCCAGTGCGTGACGATGGGGTAGATCAGGCCTGTGATGAACGGTGTGTAGATGAGGTACGACGTGAACTTCACGCGGCCGGCAAGCGCACCCGAGATGATGGTTGCGGCGGTTGCTGCGAACACGACCTGGAAGAACCATTCGCCGGCGCGTGCCTCGTCACCGAAGAACCAGACATCGCCGTAGGCAAGGAACCCACCGAGAGTGGATCCGCCGTATGCCAGCGCGAAACCGAACGCCCAGTAGGTGAGTGCACCCACGGAGAAATCCATGACGTTCTTCATGATGATGTTGCCGGCGTTCTTCGCCCGGGTGAATCCGGCCTCAACCAGGGCAAACCCTGCCTGCATGAACATGACGAGTACACCTGCGAAGACCAGCCAGAACGCGTTGACCGACTCGACCACCTCGCCGATTCCGGCCTCCTGGGCCATGGCACCGCTGCCGAGCGGCCCAAAGACGAATAGAGCGACCAGCGCAGTCGCTATGAGAATCCTTCGTTTCACGTTTCATGCCTCCTGGTTGGACTTTCTGACACCTCGAACCCGGCGAGGATGGCGGCAAGCTACGACCCTCCGGTTTCATCGCAGTTACCCGGGCGTTACGGATGTGGAACCTCTGTGTTTCGAGCAGGTTTCGCAGGAGCCAGTTGACGTGGGGGAGCGCAGCTAGTGGACTGTCGCCGATGAGTGTCGTGTCCGTCGAAAACCTGGTGAAGCACTACGGCGATGTCGAAGCCGTCAAAGACGTCAGTTTCGAGGTGGAAACCGGCGAGGTGTTCGCCATCCTGGGGCCGAACGGAGCGGGCAAGTCCACCACAGTGGAGATTCTCGAGGGATACCGGTCGAAGACGTCTGGTACCGTGTCGGTTCTCGGATATGACCCCACCGATCGCAGCCGGGCCTATCGGGAACGCATCGGCATCGTCCTGCAGGAGACAGCTGTTGAGGACAGCCTGACCGTCTCCGAGGCCATCGACACCTACGGGGTCATGTACCCCAACCGACGGGACACTGCGGAGCTGATCGGGATTGTCGGCCTCGACGAGAAGCGCGACGCGCGCATCAAGTCCCTCTCTGGCGGCCAGCGGCGACGTCTGGAGCTCGCCCTCGGCATCGTCGGCGACCCCGACCTAGTGTTCATGGACGAGCCCACAACCGGATTCGACCCTTCAGCAAGGCGCCAAGCGTGGTCGATCGTCGAGAACCTGACGTCGCTCGGCAAGACGATTCTCCTGACCACCCACTACATGGATGAAGCGCAATTTCTCGCAGATCGGGTTGCGGTGATGTCGGGAGGGCTCATCGTTGCTGAGGGAACCCCAGAGTCGCTTGGCGGAAGGGAAACCGCGGCGACTGTCATTGCCTTCAACCTCGACGGTCAGTCGCTCGAGGGCTTTCCTGCACCAGACGTGCATGTGGCGGAGAACGGCCGCATCACGATGCGGAGTTCCACACCGACACAGACGGTGCACGACATCACCGGGTGGGCCGTTGGGAGAAACATAGAGCTGCTCGATCTGTCGATCTCACGTCCGAGCCTCGAAGATGTCTACCTCGAATTGACGGGGGAGGAAGGCGATGGCTGATCGACCATCGAGCCTCAAGCTCCTCGCCAGTCAGGCGCGCTATCAGAACCGGATCTTCTTCCGGAGCCCGGCCGCTGCGTTCTTCACGCTGATCTTCCCCCTCTTCATCTTCATCGTGTTTTCCTTGATCTTCGGCAACGAGTTCATCGAAGAACTCGGCGTGAACCTCTCGCAGTACTTCGGACCAGCGATGGCGGTCTTTGCCGCCGTGTCAGCCTCCTACACCAACATCGCAGTCACGACGGCGTACCAAAGAGACGAGGGGATCCTCAAGCGAGTGCGCGGCACGCCACTCCCCGCAGGGATCTACCTGTGGGGCAAGATCCTCAGCGCGCTGTTCATCGCGGTGATCTCCGTGACCGCGATGATGGCGGTTGGTGTCGCGTTCTACGGCATACAGATCTATGCCGCAACCCTCCCCGCTGCGATATTCACGTTCCTCGTCGGCGTTGCCTGTTTCGCATCGCTCGGGCTGCTGGTCGCGGGGCTGGTCAACAGTGGCGAGGCTGCAACGGCGGTCACGAACGCAACGCTTCTGCCCCTTGCGTTCATCAGCGGTGTGTTCCTCGTCCCATCCAGTGACGCACCGGATTGGATCAACACCGTTGCGAACTTCTTCCCGCTGAAGCACTTCGTCGTCCCATTCACCGACTGCTTCAACCCCACGTACACCGGTTCGCCGTGGCAATGGGACCATTTGGCCTACATGGCGCTTTGGGGCATTGTCGCCCTGGTGCTAGGGATCCGATTCTTCAAGTGGGAGCCGCAGGTTGGTGGTGGGAAGAAGAGCCGGAAGAACCGCAAGGACGAACAGGACAAGGCTCCGGTGTGACCGATGTCAGTGTGCGCACGGCGTCGGTAGCCGACGTTCCAGCCCTCAACGCCATCTACAACGAGTACATCGCCGACTCGCACGTGTCGTTCGACACGGAACCATGGACGGACGACCAGCGTGTGGCCTGGTTCGATCAGCGCATTTCCGATGGCTATCCCATCCTTGTGGCCATGCTCGACGATGACGTGGTTGGTGCGGCGTGGTCCGGCCCGTGGCGAGACAAGGCTGCCTACCGAACCACGGCAGAAACCACCGTGGTGCTTGCTCCCGAGCACTCAGGCGCCGGGATCGGGCCAATGTTGCTCGCGGAGCTCATGGACGCTCTGGCGGCGGCTGGGTTCACGGTTGCGATTGCGATCGTTGCCCTGCCAAACGAAGGGTCGATCGCCGTCCACCGGAAGCTTGGCTACGAAGAGGCTGGAGTGTTGCGCGGCGTCGGATTCAAGGATGGACGATTCCACGACACGATGATTCTGCAACGGCCGATCACGCCCGATTGAGGCCGATGGTCAGGCCTCTGGGAGGGCAGCCTCTGGGTCGTCGAGCTGGAGCCATCGGTAGTTGGCGAAGATCCACACGGCGACGAGCATGGCCAGCATCAGCATGGCGAGCAGCCATGGTGCCGGACGGAGCCACCCCAGAACCAATGCGACCGCTGCCGCCGCGAACGTTGCGGCCGCAACCGGGCGATATAGGGTCGGGAAGCGGTCCCAGTCCTCGAGAGACTTCATCGTGATCACGATCGAGCAGAGCCCAAGGGCGATCGAGCCGCACAGCACCCATGCCGTGGCTTCTGGCGTTCGCTCGTCG
>CAJQOW010000159.1 GCA_905480055.1 uncultured Acidimicrobiia bacterium | reverse complement strand
CCCGTGAGTTCCAACGCACGCTTCAGGAGACGCGTGTCGGTGTCAGCCGGCACGAGGCGCTCAAGAACATGGCCGAGCGAACGGATGTCGACGACCTCAACTCGTTCATCCTCGCGCTGATCCAGGCCGACCAGTTCGGTGTGTCGATCGCGAGGATGCTGCGTGTGCAGGCCGACGAGATGCGTGTGCGTCGCCGTCAGCGCATCCAGGAGAAGGCGTTCGCGGCTCCGGTGAAGATGATCTTCCCGATGCTGTTCTGCATCTTCCCTTCGATCTTCATCGTGATTCTCGGACCCGCCGTGATGAACATCCGAGACAACCTTCTCTGTTATGTCATCGTCCTCGGACGAGCCGATCGAGCAAGGGTCAAGCGACGACTTCGATGACGCGGCGGTAGCGACGGGCTCGGGTCCGCGACTGATCTGGATCGCACCACTCGTGCCGTTGTTCATGGTGGCGCTGTTCGCATCGAATCCGATCAAAGACAACTCATTCCTGTGGCACATTCGTGCTGGCACCGCCCAGAGCGTTGTCGGCGAGGTTCTGACGAATGACGTGTTCTCGTTCACGAAGTTCGGCGCTGAGTGGAGAACGCAGTCCTGGCTCGTCGAGCTCCTGTATTCGTGGTTCGAGGACTCGTTCGGTGGTCTGTCGTGGGCCAACTGGATGGTGTTCATCGTGGCATCAGCCACCGTTGGCTTCATCGGATTGGCCGTCTACCGATCGACCCGGTCACCGATCTCGACGGGCTTCGTACTGATCGTTGGTGCCTGGCTGATGGGACCATTCACCCAGCCGCGGCCGGTGCTGTTCTCGTACGCACTAGCTGCACTGCTCGTGGTTGTGATCCAGAACCGAGATCGGCTTGCGTGGGCTGTAGTACCCGTGATCTGGTTGTGGGCTGGCGTCCACGGGTCCTGGGTGCTCGGCGGCTTGCTGGTGCTCCTCGAGTGGCTGCGAACCAAGGACAAACGATTGTTCTGGGCGGGACTCATCTCCGGCGTGGCCACACTGGCCACTGCCCATGGCCTCGGGACCTGGAAGATCGTGCTCACCTTCATGGAATCACGGGGCGCTCTGGATCTCATCGAGGAGTGGGCAGCGCCCGAGTTTCTCGACATCGTTCAGGCCCCATACCTGTTGATCATTGCTGGGATCATCATCGCTGGCATCAGGGGCAAGATCGGTATGAGGGACCTCATCGTGATCCTGCCGTTCATGTTCTTCGGGATGAGCTCCCGCCGTGCGGTGTTCCCGGCAGCGATCGTGCTGATCCCATGGGCGGCTCTTGCGATTCCGCCGATACCCGCTTCCAAGACGAAGACGTCAGCGGCTGTTGTTGGCGTAGCTGCCTCGCTCGTTGTCGTGATGGCGATACTTCCCATGTTCACCAGACCGCTCGGCGAGTTGTACGAAGAGCGGTTTCCCTCAGAGGCGATGACCGCAGCTCTCGGCGACGATCGTGCGTTTCATGGTGATGGCGAAGGCGGATACCTCATCTATGCCGAGTGGCCCGAGCGGCTGATCTACATCGATGATCGGGCGGAGCTGTATGGCGAAGAACTCTTCAGGGAGTATCGGGATGTGCGTGGCGGCGATTACGAGGACGCCTTCGCTCGCTGGGAGATCGAGGTTGTCATGTCCCAGAACGACTGGCCCCTCACCGAGGTCCTCACCAAGGACGGCTGGACGATCCGGGCATCAGACGACTTCTTCACGGTGTTTGGGAGACCGTAGGCTCGCTGCGCTCGCGGTAGTGAGTTCTGAGTTATGAGTTGTGAGTTCGGGAGTCCCGGGAGCTGATGGTTCGCTCACTCGTGCGCAGCACCTTGGAGGGGGCGCGTGGGAGGTCAGGAAGGGCGAAGGTTCGGGGGGACGATGTACGTGTACGTTCCGCCGGCCCCCTCGAGCCGGACCTCGTACCGGTCCGTGTCGAACACGACGGTCTCCCACGTGAGCGCGAGGTCGTGCAACGGCATGAACGAGCGCGATCCACCGTCGCTGCTCACGCTGATGCCGGTTCCTGCAGACTCGAATGTTGCTGTTTCGGCGTCGGTTTGCACCTGACCCATGCCATCGAAGAAGGTGGCGAAGGCAGCAATGACTTCTGGCCAGGACGTTCGCTCGATCGCATCACTCTGCATATGGGTAATGCTAGGGAGCAACGGGCGTGCGGGCTCGGAGTGGTGAGTCTTGAGGTCTGAGTCGTGGGCCGTGGGCCTTGAGCCAGCGCCGGCGATCCGTTGCATCGATGAGGCGGCCTGCCCCGAGTGGGATACCAGGTACCAGGTACGAGGTACTACGAACCCAGACACAACAAAGGGAAGCGCCGAGGCACTTCCCTTTGTTGTGTTATGAGTGTCTTTCGACGTTGTTAGTTCGAGTTCAGCGAAGTCTGAACCGTGTCGAACTTGTCGCTGACCGCGCCACCGACTGCGATGATTGCGATAATTGCGACGATTGCGATGAGTGCAACAAGCAGAGCGTACTCCACCATGCTGGCACCATTTTCCTCGTTGAAGCGGGCCTGGAAGGCCGTTACCAGACGAAGCATTATGTACCTCCTACGTACAAGGCGATCCGTTACAACAAACTACGGCAATCGGGCCGAATTCTTAATGGGTCTTTCGACCCATATGCGAAAGCGACCATCCCGAGCTGCAGCATCTGATACCGAGCGGCTTTTACCTGGAAACAGTCCAATGGGGAGGATTTCGGGTTGTGAGTCTTGAGTTGTGAGGTACCAAGTACCGGGTACCAGGTACCGAGTACCCGCCCGGAAGGGCGTGCGCTACGCCCAATCTCGATCCAGCCCGAGCTTCATCGCTTCGACGGCGGCTTGGGTCCGATCGTTGACGCCGAGTTTGAGGTAGATCGAAGCGAGGTGGTTCTTCACGGTCTTCTGGGAGATGTAGAGCTCGTCGGCGATGTCCTCGGTTCCCGAGATCCCGGCGACGAGGCATTTGAGGACATCCTTTTCCCTGTCGGTGATCGCCTCGGCCCGTGACGACAGGGTGGGGCTGGAAAACGCGGCAAGGTCGTCCTCGGTCGCAGCGAACAGGTCGATGCCAGCGTTGGCTGCCCGTATGGAAGCCGCGAGCTCGGGAAGGGGGAGTCCCTTGGAGAGAAATCCGCATGCGCCCGCCTCGCGTGCGCTTGCGCCGTAGTCGTCAGCAGCGTGCATGGTGACGATCAGCGTTGGTGGCAGATCCTCGATCTTGCTGATCGCCGCAAGTCCCGACATGCGAGGCATCTCCACGTCGACGAGCAGTACGTCAGGGTTCTTGGAGGCAACTTCGGCAGCGAGCTCCGCACCGTCGACGACGGTACCCACGACGGCGATGTCCGGCAGCGAGTCAAGTGCTTGGGAGAGGCCATCGAGCATGAGGCGGTGGTCGTCGGCGATGACCACCCTGATCACATCG
>CAJQOW010000158.1 GCA_905480055.1 uncultured Acidimicrobiia bacterium | reverse complement strand
CTTGTTCAAGAACGAGTAGGTGGACGCGATGATGATGCGCTTGCGGTAGCCCGCGGCGTAGTTCCAGAGGCGTCGGATTGCTGGCGTTGGATCTGAAGACGGCATGGCGCGAGGCTAGCTGCGCCCTGTCACCTGCATCATGGTGCGCGGCCGAACCTCACCACGATCGCAGCATCCTGGCCCACCGGAGTTCCTGGGGCTGGCGTTGTCGACACAACGACACCGTGCTGAGCCGGATTCGTCGTCTCGATCTCGGCGAAGGTCCAGCTCATGGTGATCTCTGACTCTGCAGCAAAGTCGGAAAGGCGTTGGTTGGCTTGCGTTGCGGTGAAGCCACGAATGTCGATCATCGGAACCTCTGGCGCAACGCCGTTCGATACCCGCACCACAACATCCGATCCCTGGCGCAGAAGCGTGCCGGGTTGGGGCAGGGTGCCGATCAGGGTTCCCGCGGGCAGGGTCGAGGGAACGTCCTCGACCACCCCAAACAGCCCGACACCGTAGATGGCGTCGACCATCTCAGCAGTCGAGAGCTCCAATTGCGGTACGAAGGCGTACGGGGTTTGGCGATACACGTCGGTTCCTGGTGGATCGTCTGGGAAGTCGATCGGTGGCAGGGCGCTCGTCGCATAGGTCATGAACTGGTTCCAGATTGGAGCGGCAAGCGTTCCGCCGAATGCCCTGCGGTAGCTCTGTTCGGACTGTTCGATGTCGTTCCACACAGTGAAGTCCTCGAGGGGATCGGTCGAATCCGCGTACCCGACCCAGACACTCGTCGAGAGCTGGGGCACGAAGCCAACGAACCACACGTTGCTGTGGTCAGTTGTTGTGCCCGTCTTGCCTGCCTGCGGTCTTCCGATGTCCGCACGTCGCGCGGTGCCCTGGGACACGACCTTCTCGATCGACCCCACCACGGTTGCTGCAACCTGGGGAGCCAACACCTCTCGAGGTTCGGGGCGGTGCTCGTAGATGACCGTGCCGGTGCGATCGGTGATGCGTTCGATCAGATAGTGATCGTTGCGCACGCCGAAGTTTGCGAGCGTCGAGTATGCACTCGCCATCTGGAGCGGTGACACATCCTGGGCGCCAAGCGTGATCGACAGATACGGATTGAGCGGTGTTTCGATCCCAAGCTTGTGCGCCATATCGACCACGGCCTCGGCACCGATCGCGTTCACGAGCCTTGCATACACCGTGTTCGTGGAGTTGTACGTGGCCGAGTCGAGGGAACGCAGGTCCTTGCCTGAGGATCCGCCAGCGTTGTGGACCGTCCAGTGTGTGCCCTCGGGTGGGCAGGGCACGTCGCACTCGATGCGGGCAGGCGATGAGTCATCCCAATACGAACCCAGCGTCACAGGGTTTCCGGCCCTGTCGCCGGACTCGAGCCCTGCGGCCAGCGTGAACGGCTTGAACGCCGAACCAGCTTGCCTGGCACCAAGGCCGGCGAGGTCATAGGGGCGTTGTCCTGCTTCGGTATCCGTACCGAACTCGACACCGGAGGCGAGCACGCGAATGGCTCCCGTGGCGTTGTCGACCGTTGCGATTGCTCCTGTTGGTCCGTCCGGAGCGCGGAACCACGAGCGGAGGATGCGGTTCGCCTCCTCCTGGAGGTCGTTGTCGATGGTGATGTCGATCTTGAGGCCACCACCGCCGTCACAGTTGGTGACAGATGCAGGACAACCGAAGATCGCCCTTTTGCGTTCGGCCTGCGTGGCGCCGAGGACCTCGAACTCCTTGTCCTGAAGCAACTGTCGCCGTACCGCAAACATGACCTGGGGCGACACGGCTTCTGTCTCCTGTTGGGCGATGACGCCAAGCGGTTCGTTCTTTGCCTGGGCGCCGTGCACGGGGAGGATGTAGCCGTTTGCCACCATGCGGTCGATGGTTCGATTCCGTGCGGCGACCGTGTTCAGGGGCTCAGAACGCGGGTGGTAGAACGTTGGGTTACGAATCGGCACCGGGAGCATTGCTGCCTCAGCAATGGAGAGCTCGTCGAGCTCCTTGCCGAAGTACTCGAGCGACGCGGCACGAATGCCATATGCGTTTGACCCGAAGAACACCGAGTTGGCCCAGAACTCGAGGATCTGATCCTTGGTGTACCTCCGCTCGACCTCTGCGGCGACGACTGCCTCGCAGATCTTGCGCTCGATGGTGACCTCGGAGCTCAAGAAGTTCTGCTTCACAACCTGCTGGGTAATCGTTGATCCACCGCCAGCTGGCTG
Organism: uncultured Acidimicrobiia bacterium; assembly: GCA_905480055.1. Next base: position 731 of record CAJQOW010000158.1, on the reverse strand, counting down.
GCTCGTGACTCGACCGAGTACGGCACGACCGATGGCGGAGAAGTCGATGCCCTCGTGCTCGTAGAAGCTCTTGTCCTCGGCAGACAGCAGCGCCGCAACGACGAGTGGCGGCATCTCATCGAGCTTCACGGGGAGTGAGTTGCGCTCGGAGAGTTGTCCGAGTTCGACATTGTCGACGGTGTAGACGCTCGACAGCGTCGAGAGGTTGGGAAATGACAGGTCGAGTTCGCCGACGTCGCACAGGTAGGCGTCCTCGACCTCGGTCGCCGTTCCGTATGCGGTGTTCACGCCGAGAAACGCAAACAGCCCAAACCAGGTCGCGCCAACGACGACCACGATGCCGAGGCCGATGAAGGCGGGAAGTCGCCGCCGGTTGCGCTCTTCCCGTTCGATCTGTCGAATGGGCGGTTCCATGGGGTCCTCACGCAGACGAAGGTGCCGCGTTCTCCCTACAGGTAGCATCGGCACGCGAAATCAGCATAGGAACCGACCTCAGATAGCGGATGGACTTGGAATGACGGATCGCAAGGACGCATATGGGCCAGACGACCTGACAGGATGGGACCCCCAGGATCAGCTCGGCACCCCGGGCGCCTATCCGTATACGCGCGGCCCCTACCCGTCGATGTACACCGGCAGGTTGTGGACCATGCGACAGTACGCCGGCTTCGGTTCTGCGACCGCAACCAATCAGCGGTTCAAGGCGCTGCTCGAGGCAGGTCAAACCGGTC
>CAJQOW010000157.1 GCA_905480055.1 uncultured Acidimicrobiia bacterium | reverse complement strand
CCGATCATTCAGCTGATGAAGCGAATCGTCATCGGGTATCGATACGCCACCGAGTTCGAGGCGTTCACTGCTGCGACGATGGTGAGGACGAACCAAGCGATCAAGACGATTGGGAGCAGGATCAATCCAACCAGCAACAGGATGGCCAGTGCCGACAGGATCGCGTAGACCATGATCGACAGGTTGAAGTTCAGCGCTTCCTTCGCCTGATCGGCAGCGAACGGGTCATCCTTGCGCATCAGCCACACCACCAGCGGGCCAACGAACGCAGGGATTCCGAGGAACTGGATGAACGCGGACAGGTGTCCGATCACCGCCCAGTTCCGGGAGTCTGCGGTTATGGGTATTGCGGTTGTGGCTGGTGCCTCTTCCGAGGTCATGTTGGTGCTCCTTGTGGTCGATGACACCATCGTCCCACCGATCGGTCGGGGCTCCCATTGGGGATTTCCCCGTATCTACCCCGAGACCCTGAGGGGGAGACTTCCTTCTCCTTGGTGCTGTATGGCTCGGAGCTCGCATCGCGTTGTTCAACGCAACACGACGCAGCAACGAGGTTGAGTGCGCCCCAGCGGTGAACCAGACCGTTCATCGTTGGGAATTGCCTGTGGCTGTGTGAACCAAACGATGCACCCCTCAGGGTCGCCGACGGTCGTCGCAAGGGCACAATGCCCTTCGCAACCCCGGGACCCGTCAATACTGTGTGGATGCGCACTGTTCCGGAGCCGATCGACCAGGCTGAACCAGAGGCACGCCGCGGCCTGGGAACGTTTGCCGGTGTCTTCACGCCCTCGATCCTCACCATCCTCGGGATCATCCTGTTCCTCCGAACCGGATATGTGGTTGGGAACGCGGGCCTGGCTGGGGCCTTCGCAATCATTGGCATCGCAACGGCGGTGTCGGTCCTCACGAGCCTTTCGCTGTCAGCGATCGCGACGAACATCAACGTCAGGGGTGGCGGCGACTACTACCTGATCTCACGCACGCTTGGGCTCGAGTTCGGCGGAGCGATCGGCGTTGTCCTGTTCCTCGCTCAATCCGTTTCCATTGCGTTCTATGCAATCGGTTTTGCAGAAGCCGCAACGGAGATCGTCGGGTGGGACAATCGATTCGGGACCCAGATCATCGCTGCGATCGCAATCGGTGCGCTCTTCCTGTTTGCGTGGGCTGGTGCAGACGTTGCGACCAAGCTCCAGTTCGTCATCATGGCAATCCTCATGGCTGCGCTGTTGTCGTTCTTCCTTGGCGCGATCCCCGCCTTTGATGGCGACACCCTCTCACGCTCGTGGTCCGCTGCCGCAGGTTCGATCGGCTTTTGGGCGGCGTTCGCCATCTTCTTCCCAGCCGTGACCGGGTTCACCCAAGGCGTCAGCATGTCCGGCGACCTCAAGGATCCGGGGAAGAGCCTTCCAACAGGAACATTCGCAGCTGTTGGCGTCTCGACCGTTGTCTACATCGGCGTCGCCATTCTCCTTGCAGGAGGCGTGCCACAAATCGTTCTCCGGGGTGACGGTGGAGAGGCCATGCGCAGCCTCGCCTGGATCGCGGCCCTCGTCGGACTCGGAGTCATTGCAGCGACGCTGTCGTCCGCAATGGCTTCGTTCCTGGGTGCTCCCCGGATCCTTCAGTCGATGGCATCCGATCACGTCTTCCCGCTCATCGACCGGTTTGCCCACGGGCACGGAGAATCGGCCAACCCAAGGCGTGCAGTGCTGCTCAGTCTCGCGATCGCGCTTGTGACCGTGAGCCTCGGCAGCGTTGACCTGATTGCTCCGATCGTGTCGATGTTTTTCCTGATCTCGTATGTGTTGATCAACCCCTACGCAGGTGCCATCGCGATTGTCGCCCTCTTCGTCGTGTACCAATACCTCGCACGGCGGGCGATTCCCGAGCGTTGGGCGGATGCGAGCCAATCGCACCATTTCCAGCGGGCAGTGGAGAGCATCAGCGCCATGGACAAGGAACTCGAGCATCCGCGGAACTGGCGACCCCAGATTCTCGTCTTCTCAGCGGATCCTTCGCGCCGCACCCGACTGCTCCGCTTTGCCAAGTGGATCGAGGGCAGCAGCGGGCTCACGGCAGCATTCCGGATCGTTGTTGGGAAGGGCATTCGTGCGCGAATCGAAGCCGACAAGGAGCAGGAGTCGCTCAAGGCGGAGATCGAGAGCCTAGAACTCGACGTCCACGCTCGTGCGGTGCTCGTGCCAGACGGGATTCAGGCGCTCCCCATCATCGTCCAGTCGTTCGGCGTCGGCAGGATCCGCTCGAACGTTGTGTTATTCGGTTGGCCGGAGTCCTCCGATGAGGAGCGCCTGGCAACCTACGTCGGGGTGGTGCGCGAGGTTGCGCGGCTCGGCGTGAGCGTCGTGTCACTGTCGACGGACGAGGCGAGATGGGAACGTTTCCTCGAGACACCTGGCAAGGATCGACGGATCGATGTGTGGTGGGAGGACACCGACTCAGGAAGGCTCGGACTCCTTGCGGCCTACCTCGTCACGAGGGAGGCGGAGTGGCGGCGTGCCTCGATCAGGCTCATCGTGGATGGTGGAGCAGACCCCGAGGCCGTTCGTTCCGAGCTCATGGCAATGCTCGATCAGGCCCGGATCGACGCAGCGGTTCATGTGATCGAGGGCTTCTCGCGGGAGGCAGTTGTGACCGCGGCAGAAGATGCGGCGCTCGTCCTCATCCCCATGCACCTCAGGAGGGGATCGATCGTTGACCCGCTCGATGGGGACATGATTGCCCTGGCGACCGAGCTGCCGATGACCGCAGCGTTTCACGCAGGGTCACCCATCGTGCTCGACACTGACCCGTCCAGTGGGATCGCTGAGGAGATCGTTGCGGCCGAGCAGGCAGCCAATGATGCGAAAGAGCGCCTCCGTAAGCTCGAGGAGCAGCTCGACACGGCGCACAACGAACTCGAAGTCATGGACGTTGGTACGGCCACGGAGGCCCAGATCGCGGAAGCCGAGGAAACACTTGAGAGAATCCACAGGCGAACGCTGTCCGCCCGTGCACGGGTTGAACGCACATCGGCTGAGGCCGAGGCCATGCTGCGAAAGGCCAGGTAGCGGTGGCTGGCGTGCCTCGAGGTAGGGTCCTGCGATGTCGCTGAACAGCGCACACCTCGAAGCGGTACGGCTCTCGATGCCGCTGCGATCTTCCTTCAGGACGGCTGGGTCGTCGATCGATGTGCGAGATGTGTGCCTCGTGCGTGCATCCAGCAAGGGACACGTCGGTTGGGGCGAGGCCGCGCCATTTCCTGGTCAGGACGAGTCCATGGATCAGCTGCTTGCATCAGTGGCGTCAGACGAACCAACGCCAACCCTGCTTGCAGCAATCGACGAGGCACTCGCGGACCTCAATGCACGGATCGAAGGCCGATCCTTGCTCGAGGTGGGTGCTGACGCAGTACCGATGTGTGTGGCCGTAGGACTCGACGACGCTGTGGCCACTGTTGACCGACACGTTGAGCAGGGCATCAGCAGGTTCAAGGTGAAGATCGGGCCAGCACGCATCGGGCATGTGCGAGCGATCCGACAGAGACACCCCGATGTGCTGCTTGCGGTTGATGGGAATGGGTCGTTTGGAGCTGGACGAATGGTGGAGCTGGAGCCGCTATCGAACGTCGGAGTGGTGCTTGCCGAGGAGCTGTTTGATGAGTGGCAGAGCCACGAGGTACTCCAGTTCACCGAACGAACAGGAATCCCGCTCTTCGCCGACGAATCCGTTCGCTCGCTGGCCGACGTGCAGCGGCTCGTTGCCATGCCCGGCGTCGAGGGCATCACGATCAAACCCGGACGCCTCGGCTGGGGCGGTGCGCTCACCGCACGAGACCTCGCAGTTGCAGCCGGCAAGCGATGGAGGGCCTCTGGCCTCCTCGAGACAGGGATCGGTCGATCATTCACCAACCTGCTTGCCGCACACGAGGGGGCAGACATGTCGGACGTGGCAGACGCACGCATGTTCCTCGCAGACGACGTCGTGAACCTGGACGTCGCAGGTAGCGTCGTTGGCCTGTCGCCGGGGCCGGGCATCGGAGTCAACCCCAACGAGGATGTCATCGACCGCTACCGGGTCGGCTCGTTCAGCCTCGGGACGTGGACACTCACGCACGATGCCTGACGGTGCCGGGCGAGCTACCGGATGGGCAGGCCGAGGCCGCGGCTGATCACCAACCGCTGCACCTCTGACGTTCCCTCACCGATCTCGAGGATCTTGGCGTCGCGGTACTGGCGAGCGACCGGGGTGTCGTCGATGAATCCGGCTCCGCCGAATACTTGTGTGGCTTCCCTCGTCGCAGTCACGGCAGCTTCCGTGGCGTAGAGCTTGGCGATTGCCGCCTCTTGCTTGAACGGTTTTCCAAGGTCCTTCAGGCGGGCTGCTCGGTAGGTGAGCAGGCGGGCCGCCTCCACCATCACCTGGAGGTCAGCAATCTTGAACGCCACTGCTTGATACGAACCGATCGGCTTCCCAAAGCTCTGGCGTTCCTGCGCATACGCAAGGGATTCCTCAAGGCAGCACTGGATCACGCCAACGGCCATCGCAGCGATGGCAATGCGGCCATCGTCGAGTGTCGAAAGGAACTGTTGGAACCCCCGCCCTTGCTCACCGAGAAGGTTCGCCTTTGGAACCCGGCAGTCGTGAAAGGTCAGGGGATGGGTATCTGATGCGTGCCATCCCATCTTGCGATAGGGGGGCTCCACGATGAATCCCGGTGTTCCCGAGGGCACGACGATCGCCGAGATCTCGTCTGGGCCCGTCCGGGCGGTGATCGTTACGACACTGGTCATGTCTGCGCCCGAATTCGTGATGAACGCCTTTGACCCGTTGATGACCCACTCATCCCCATCGAGGACCGCCTTGGTGGCGGTTGCTCCGGCATCCGAACCTGCGCCGGGTTCAGTGAGACCAAACGCAGCCAGCGTCCGACCAGCGAGGAGATCCGGCAACCATCGTTCCTTCTGCTCCTGCGAGCCGAACTCGTGGATGGGGTTGATACCGAGCCCCACGCCTGCCTCGAGCGTGATTGCCATCGATTGATCGACTCGGGCGAGTTCCTCGATGGCGATGCAGAGGCTCACCATGTCCGAACCGGCGCCACCGAACTCCTCGTCGGCGGTGATGCCGAACAGACCGAGTTCGCCCATCTCTGCAACCACGTTCTCGGGGAAGTGGTGGTCGCGATCCCAAGCCTCGGCGTTCGGTGCGATGCGGTCCTGGGCGAATGAACGCACCATGGTGCGTACTGCCTTGTGTTCGTCCGTGAACGAGAAATCCATGGAACCTCCGATGTGTTGAGAATAGAAGGACGGTCCGCGCTGTGGTTGAGCTCTGCGTCATATACGCTCGCGCCCATGAAGCGATGGTTCTGGGTACTCGATGGGCTTTTCGTGGTGGCATTCGCCGTCATCGGGCGAGAAGATCACGGCTTCGTGAGCGACTTCTGGGACTACTTGCGAGTAGCAGCACCCTTCCTCGTCGGCCTCGCAGCAACCATCGCGATCCTGCGTTCGTGGCGCAACCCGCTCCTCCTGCGAACCGGCCTGTTTCTGGCAGTCGGGACCTTGGTGTTCGGCATGCTGTTGCGACGTTTCGTGTGGGGCAACGGCACGGCAACGACGTTTGTGTGGGTGTCAGCAGCCTTCTTCGTCGCAGGAATGGTCGGCTGGCGGCTCGTAGCCCTCGGCATTCGAACGCTGCTTGCTCGTCGCGCCCCGCAGACGACCTGATCCGGCGCCTCCATTGCGGTAGCCAGTTTCGACCTAGGCTCGTGCGTATGGATACAGCGGTTCAACTCGTCAAGACGTACCTCCAGGCCAACGGCTTCTTCACGGTTACCGAATACCCGATTCTCGAGGTGATGGGTGACGGTGCGTCGCGAACCGTCACGGACATCGATGTGCTTGGACTGCGCTTTCCCGGTGCGGGCGGATTCTCCTCGGAGGCCAGCACGGGTGGGCTGCGCATCGCCCCTGATCCCGCACTGGGAATCAACGACTCGTACATCGAAGCCATCATCGGCGAAGTGAAGGAAGGCGCAGCCTCACTGAACAAGGCAGCTACTGACCCTGCGGTCCTCCAGGCA
>CAJQOW010000156.1 GCA_905480055.1 uncultured Acidimicrobiia bacterium | reverse complement strand
TCCGCATCCCGGCGAGCATCTCCAGGCTTCAGCCCACCACATCGATGTCAAAGGTCCCGCGGGTGGCTGCCACCCAAGTAGCACAGCTCACAACGTCGACGGCACGGTCGCCCAGTGGCGGATCTCCAGATCGGGGGAGCCTCCGGCGCGGCGACAGACCTTCTGAGGGCCACGAGACCGGCGAGGTCTCGCTGTCGGAGCGTCAACTGGATTCTTCGCCCGACAGCTCATCTGATCCCGCAGGAACCTACGTGTCAGCCTGAGAATCATGCGATCGATCGGATGGACGAGGCGTTGGTCCGATCGGAGGTGGGGAGCGGCTCGTGGGCACCTCGGCCGGGCAGGTATACGGAGAAACAAGCGCCACCGAGTGCCTCTGAGTCGCTGTAGGAAGCCGATCCGCCATGCGCCTCGGCGATCGCCCGCACGATCGCAAGGCCAATGCCTGAGCCAGGCACGGCTGCGTTGAGCCTGTTCGGACCCCGATCGAATCGGTCCCAGATCCGTACCTCGTGCCTTCGAGGGATGCCGGCGCCGTTGTCATGCACTTCGAACGTGACGTCTGACCCCTCGGCGACTACGCGCAGCAGCTGTCGGTCTCCTCCGTACCGAACGGCGTTCGTCAGGAGGTTCACGAGGACCTGCTGCATGCGACTGGAGTCGACATAGGCGACCAGATCGGGCTCGCATGCAACTTCGACGCCACCAGGCGAGATGCCGGTGGCATGGATCGACGCCGCCGCAAGGTCGATCACTCGTGTCGGCCGTACGTCGAGCGCAAGATCGCCAACCGAACCTCTGGCCAACATGATCAGATCCGAAACGATGCGAGACATGTAGTCAGCTTGCTGGTGGATGATGGCGAGCATGCCGCGTTGGTCCTCGTTGAGACTCGCACTCTCCTCGTCGAGAATCTCGACGAACCCAACGATGGCCGTGAGGGGTGTCCGCAACTCGTGCGAGATGGTGCTCACGAGCACGTCCCGTTGTTCCTCGATCACTGCGCGGTTCTCAACGATGGCTACACCCTGTCGAGCAATCACGAGTAGCCCCACCACGATCACCGCACCGAGGAGGAACGGGTTCGGAGACCCGGAGCGCACACCATTCGCGACGAAGACGAGCAACATGCCGATCGCAGGGACGTAGGGAGCAATCTGGGTCCACAGGGGTGGATTTCGGTCGGCGTATTCGCGTCCCAGGACCGGTTTTCCGACGAGCGAGGCCGCTGCGAAAAAGGCAGCGACCGCCAGGAGGTTGATCACGTACAACGGCTCGGCTTCGTCGAACGAGCCCGCATGGCCAGATGCGAAGAAGACAATGTCGCCCAGCACCTGGAACATCACGCCCACTGTGAACAAGGCAACGCGAAGGTCAAAGCGGTGCCGCGATCGACGCAACAGCACCAGCATGGCGACGGTGACGACCACGAGGTCGAGGAATGGGTAGAAGGCTCCAATCGTCCGCGTCACAAGGGACGAATCGGCCAGGTCGGTGACGGCTGGCGCGAGAATGAAGACCCACAGCAGCGCCGCAACCGACACCGCACCGATCAGCCCGTCGAGGACCATTCGCCACCGTTGCAGCGGCGTCCCCTGTGTGTGGGGAAGCGTTGCGAACCCTGCAATGATGATGACGTAGGTAGCCAGGAAGAACAGGTCGGTCCAGCCGAATGCCGGCGCATCGCCCTGAACGAAGAACACCACGCCAACCGTCAGCACTCCGAGAGCCGCCGAGATGAGTCCGACACCCACCAGCGTCCAACCAAGTCCCTCGCGGCCTCCAACAGGTCGCGACTTGCGAATGAACACGAGACCGGACAATCCGGTACCGACAAACACGCCGAGGGCACCAGCTGCGTCGGCGGCATCCTTGCCCCCAACGATCGTCACGACGGCACAAACGGCAAGGAACCCGAACACGACGAATGCATACGGGGCGAATTGCACGCCTGACGTGGTCGCTACGGGGGCGCGACGCGAGGAAGCAGTCATGTCTGATGCTTCGGCATCTTCGGCCGAAAGGTGAAGCTCGATCAGGTGAGATCGATATACCACTCCAGCGGGATCACAAGGCCCTCGATGTTCCGTTCGAGCGCATCCATGAATCCACGCAAGTCGTCTTCGGTCTGATACCACGTAGTGGTAAACCGAATCCCATCCATCCCTTGCGGTACCACCGGGAATCCGGAGAGATTGGTGTAGTAGCCATCGGCCATCAAGCGCCGGCCAAGCTCCATTGCATTGGGGAGGTTCCCGACCCTGACAAACCACAGCGGTGTCCTGGCGAGCGACAGTGCGGGAATCTGCCCTTCTACCAACCGCTCGCGCACGTAGTCGATCTTGCTCAACAATTGCTGCTCGCGCAGGTCGCGCTCCGAGGAAAGGTGAAAGTCGGCTGCCGCAACCGCAGCCCCGAGTTCAGCGGGATGGAGGGGACCCGAGAACGTGAAGGTGGCGCCTGCGAGCAAAACTCGCTCTGCCATCGATTCGGTCGGCAGCCTCACGACCGATCCGCCGGCCCCCCATGATTTGGCAAGCGACCCGATCACGATCATCCGCTCGTGGTGGCCCACCTCGGTGAGCACATGACCAATGCCGTGGGTTCCCTTCCAGCCAACGCCGTGAGCGTCGTCGTAGTACAGGTAGAGATTCTCGTATTCGTCGAGCAGAGGGGCTATCTCGCGCACCGGGGCCGTGTCGCCGTACATCGAGTAGATACCGTCCGCGAGGTACCAGACGTGCCGGTATTGGTTTGCCGATTCGGCAAGTGTCGCCCGGAGGATGTCCACGTCGTTGTGGGGAATGCTGCGGACGGTCGCTCCAATGCCCTGGACTGCCTTCGCCGTCAATTGCACGGACGCATGTACCTGATGGTCCATGAGGACAAGGTCATCCGGACTGACGAGCACGGGGAGCACGGAGAGGTGCCCGAGCGTTGTCGTTGTCGGAATGAGGATGCGACCACCGAAGATCTTCTCGAGCCGATCCTCGAGGTCGCTGTAGAGGTCAACAGATGCGTAGGCGGCCGATGAGGAGAAGACCGGCCCATACTGGTCGAGTGCCGCTCTGGCACCCTTTATCAGACGATCATCGGTGTTCAGCCCGAGGTAGGCACACGAACCGAGGTTGATGAGTTCCTTGCCGTTCACCGTAATGGTTCGGCCATCCTTGGCCTGGTCTTCGACCCGAAGCCGGATGAGTCCGCTCGTGAGAGCTTCGCCCATGCGTTCACGGACGACCCTGATTGCGTGCTCCCGTTGGGCAGCAATGCTCGAACTCACCTATGCCTCCTCTAGCCCTCGCCCTCCCCCAAACCAATCTGGACAGCGAATGGAGAACGTTAATGGCACTCCGACCAACCGCTTGGGATCGATCGTTAAGGATTGCACCCGAGCTGGCGTCGCCTCCGCGGCATCGACCTACGGACGGCGGTAGATTGGGAGCTTGGAGGTACGCGAACAGCATGAACGACCAACTGGGAGAACGTCGCGTCGTCACCGCCTTGTTCACCGATATCGTCGGCTCCACCTCAATTGCCGAATCGATGGACCCGGAAGACTGGACGGATCTCGTCAACCGGATCGTTGCGGGGATGGCGGCGGCGGTCGAACGCTACGACGGCACGGTCACGCACTTCGGCGGAGACTCGATCCTTGCGCTGTTTGGCGCACCGCACGCGCACGAGGACGATCCCTATCGGGCAGTCAGGGCTGGCTTGGACATCGTCGGCGCGACAGCACTGCTTGCTGAGGAGGTCCGAACGGTCTCGGATGTCGAGATCGCCGTGCGCGTTGGGGTCAACACAGGTCTTGTGGTGGTCGGCGATGTCGCCGCCGGTGGCCTCAGCACCTACACCGCCATCGGCGATGCCACCAACGTCGCAGCTCGTATCCAGAGCGAGGCGAAGCCAGGAACCCTGCTCATCTCCAGCGATACATACGACCTGATCTCAACAGATGTCCAGGCCACGCTCCTACCTCCCGTGGAGGTCAAGGGCAAGGCGGAACCGATCCGGGTGTATGAGGTCACCAGCGTGGCCACGACGAACACGCGCAGACGAGGCGTCCCCGGCCTCCACAGCCCGATGGTTGGAAGAGACGACGAGTACAACAAGATCACTCACCTTCTCGAAGTAGCTCGGGCGGGAAGGGGCAGGATCGCAGCAATCGTCGGCGAGCCAGGCGTTGGCAAGAGCAGGATGATCGCTGAGCTGGCCGACGCCGTCGAGACCGCCGACGGTGCGAAGCTGGTCGTCGGCCGCTGTGCCTCGTTCGACGAGGTCCGACCGTTCCACCTGATGGCATCGCTGGTGTGCGCAATGGCGGACGTTTCCATCTCAGATGACGTGGAAGTTGTCGAGAAGGCAGTAGCCGGGCTGTGTCGAGACTCCGATTCCCCGGCAGATGCAGACGCGCTCCTGCAGATGATCGGTATCGCCGACGGTACGACCGACGACGCTGGGGCACAGGTGGACGCGTATGCCGAAGCGTTTGGGCGGGCGATGGCT
>CAJQOW010000155.1 GCA_905480055.1 uncultured Acidimicrobiia bacterium | reverse complement strand
CCCGACTTGCTCTAGTGCTGTCCCTAGTGGCGCTCGTCTCAGGATGCAGCAGAGGCTCGGGCTCTTCGCCGACCGCGACTGGGAATGTCGACGAGAGCCTTTCCCCAACACCCAGCCAGCAGGAAGGCCCGTACTACCCCGTCACGAAGCCGGCGGACCGTGACAGCGATCTCACAACTATCGACGGGGGAGCTGGACTTGCAGGCGGCCAGGTGTTGGTCATCGGCGGAACCCTCACCGACACAACCGGGCTACCCATCGAGGGTGCGGTCATCGAGATATGGCAGACAGATCAGAATGGCGTCTATCTGCACCCAAGTGATCCCGCGGTTGACGATCGCGACACCGACTTTCAGGGTTACGGAGAATCGCTCACAGATACCGACGGTGCTTGGGGCTTCCGAACCATCAACCCCGGCTACTACGAGCCGAGACCGAGGCACATTCACGTCAAGGTCCTCGTGGACGACGTGGTCGTCCTCACCACACAGATCTACTTCTCCGACGACCCCGACTCAGCGGGAATTGATCCCGCCCTCGTCGCGAGTGTCGAGACAGACGCCGACGGAACCCTGACTGCGAACCAGTCTCTCGTCGTGACCATTTGAGGCCCCCTATACATGCCCCCACACATGGGCAAGCGCATATTGCCGGATATGCGTGTCCCTAGACAGTGCTTCGATGCCCGGGCTGCGAGTCCGGAGATTCCTCCATGAGGCTTGGGCGTTCGAAAGAGCTAGCTATCTACTCTCCCGGCCCCGTGCACGCTAGGACCTGATCGGCGGTGTAGCTGACGCAGGGCTCGATGACCATGTACGAGGACCATCCCGACGGGAGGTAGTCGTGGAAGACACCAGAGAGCTCTCGCCTTGTGTTGAGTACCACAGGTTCGATGAGGTTCCACTGGTCGATGTCCTCGCCTTGGAGCTCTCGCAATGCGAGAGCGGTTGCGACACCACCGATCGAAGGCGGGTTAGAGACAGCCACGCCCTCGAGGCCGTCGATGTTGAGCAGCTGGCCGATGAAGGCGTTGTTGTCCGCGCCGACGATCGGCACATACGGCAGGCCAGCAACCTGAAACTGCTCGACGACGGAGTAGTCGATACCCGACGTCCAGATTCCGTCAACCGGTTGCGTCGTGATGATCTCGAGTGCCTGCTGTGCGCCCGTCCTCGGTGACCAGTCTGTGAACACCTCGGACACGATGGAGATGTCCGGGTACTCGCTCAGTGCGGCTTGGAAGCCCTCATCACGGAGCGTGTCAGCACCGACACCATCGATGCCACGCATGTATGCGACATCGCCTTTGCCGCCCAGGGTCTCGAACAGCCAACGGGCACCGAGCTCAGCATAAGCATGCTGATCTGTCGAGACGATGAAGGCGTCCTGTGACGTCACCGGTGACGTCGCTCACCAAGGTGTTCTTCTCTCACCTCCATGTAGATCACATTGGCGACTTCATCTCGTTGATGGGTGGCTACGCCAGAAGTGGCCGCCTCGACCCGGTTGAGGTTTGGGGTGGCAACTCTTCAGATCCCGGCTTGGGTACGGCTGCATTTGTTGATTCCATCATGAAGGCGCTGCGATGGGACGTAGCGTCGGTTACGGGATACCTGCCGACGACCGGCCTGGAGACCACCGTCACCGAGGTTCCGTATGACCGCACCGAGGTCGTCTACTACCGCAACGGTGTCCAGATCACTTCGTTTCCTGTGATCCATGCGCTAAACGGCGCTGTCGGGTACCGGATCGACTATGCGGGCCGAAGCGTCGTGTTCTCGGGCGACACCGTGCCTGCACATACCGTCGTCGAAGCGGCTCGGGGTTGCGATCTACTGATCCATGAGACCTTCGTTCCTCCAGCTGTCTTTGCCGAGCTGATGAGCTTCCCACTCGAAACGGCAGAACTCGTAGTCAACACGGCACACACCTCGGCACTAGCAGCCGGAATCGTGTTCGACATGGTGCAGCCACGCATGGCAGCCATGTGGCACTGCCACGTAGTCGACGGCTACATCGAGCCTGTGTTCGAGGACGTCCGCCGCACCTACAACGGACCCGCAACTCTCTGTCAAGACCTCACCGTGTTCAACGTCACGGCCGAATCGGTTGTCGCCCGCCAAACTGCAGTCGATTGGGCCGCCGGGGCCGTCATTGGTCCTAGTGCTACCGACCGCCGTGTCGACGGCGAGCCTCGGCCTCAGCCCAGGTGGTGGGCAGACGAAGCGATCGATTGGCGATCTGCCCTGCAATCCGAATAGCGGAGTGGTGGAACCGCCGAGGTGCGCACAACGGCACATATGGGCGCACGCATATTGGCGGATGCGCGTGGGCGGAATGTGGGTGGATAATGCCGGATATGGGAAGCAGAAGGGTGCGCCGGTGGTTGGCGTGTAGACGGGGAGGTCTGTTGCCTGCGAGAGTCCATGTCGTCGGGGTGGCTGCGGTGCTGTTGCTCGTGGCATGTTCACCCGGCGAATCGGCGGTCACATCCCCGGTCAACGCCACTGAAGCGACGACAACACCGCGCATTGCACCCGTGTCCGCCACTGATCGGAGCGACTTGGCTCCCCACTGGATAGAGGCACCCCGTGCCGCGTTGTCTACCGTCTCGGGACCGATCTCGGGCAATCGGGTGCTGCCCGGATCATCCGATCTTGTCAGCCAGGTTCCTGTCGATATCCCGCTTGGCGGTGTGCCGCTATGGGTTGTAGGCGTTGCCGAGGCCGAAAGGGCGACCTGGGTCGTTGCCCTCGAGAGTGGACTTCTCGAGGCGTGGCGTCTCGGCGAAGCGGGACCAGAGCGACTTCCACTCGATGTCGAGTCGCTCCCCGGTCGTACCCCACCCTTGGTGGTCAACACCGCCGAGGGTCCATCCGTGGTCCTGCCGCTTGCAGACGCCTCACCCCTCACATACCCGACCCAGGCCTCCGGCCGGTTCATCTACATCACGGAGAACGGCGATCTTGTGATAGTGCACGAAGACAGCGCAACCCAACTCGCTATCGACGCGCTTCCCGACAGCCGAATCAGCGTCAGTAAGGACGGGCTCATCTCAGTCTTGGCCGAACCGACGCTTCGCTACCAACACGGTGTACTCGGCGACAACCTCGAAGCAGGCCGCCTGATCATCATCGAGCCGACCCAGGAAGCGGTGATCGGCGTAGCGGTGATTGACAAACCCAGTGTCATCGAAGGCATTGCAGCCCCGTGGATAGACGTCGATGGCGATGGACGCGAGGAACTCCTTGTCACCGTGAGCAATGCTGACGTCGGAGCCCGGCTCGCCGTGTTCGATCGAGGCGGCGAGCTCGTTGCCCAAAGCCCGCCAATCGGACGAGGAAACCGATGGCGCAATCAACTCGGCGCCACCCAAACCGGACCCCGTGGTGAAATCGAGGTCGTTGACGTGCGCATTCCACACATCGGTGGGGTCGTCGAGTACTTCCGTCTCGAAGGCAGTGAACTAGCGGTGGCGGCGAAGCAATCCGGTTTCACATCGCATCGACTTGGAAGCCGGAACCTCGACATGGCCCTGGCGGGAGATGTCACGGGAGACGGAAGCGTCGACGTCATCGTCCCCACCAACGATCTCGATGCACTCGGTGTGCTCAGCCGCACGCCCGGGGGCACCGATGTCACAGCCGAATTGCCGCTTCCGGGTCGACTGACCACCAACGTAGCCGGTGCTTCGCTCCGTGACGGCAGCCTCGCAATCGCCGCTGGCACTTCCGAGGGCGTTCTTCGCATCTACGTCGCCGGCTAGTCCTGTGGCTTGTTGCTCGCATGCCGCTCTGACATAAGAGCGGCATTCACCTCATCACGAAATTGTGGCCGTCCATATCGGCTCATATGGGCGGGGCTGGCTTCGGGCGGGTACGGTATGGGATGCCTCGGAGAAGCCTTCTCGATGTGTTTTGGCGGCTTGGTGCCCGTCCCTACGATCGGATGTATCGAGGTGGAGCGCCGTGGGAGTCCGGGCCGAGAGACATCCTGGTTGAGTTGTGCGAGGGCGGTCGGATCATCCCGGACAGAGCGGAAGGTGCACGGGCTATCGATCTGGGGTGCGGCAGTGGAGCCGATTCGATCTTCCTCACCCAGCAGGGGTTCACCGTCACTGGTGTTGACTTCTCACAGGTTGCGATCGACAAGGCACAGGCTGCTGCCGCAGATGCAGGCATCGACGAAGGTCTCGAGTTCGTGGTCGCGGACCTTCTCACCCTCCCAAACGATGCGCTTCCGGGCCCGTTCGACTTGCTGTTCGATGGGGGCACCATAGATGACTTCCCTCCAGCGGTACGGCCACGGGTCTCTGAGACGGTCACCCACCTCGCCCGACCAGGTGCCGTGTTCGTTATGTGGTGTTTCTACGCCGATCGTGTCGACCTCCCCCTGATGAGGTTCGGAGGCCCGTCTCGTTTCGGGGCCCCTCCCATCGAACCCGGCGAGGAGACGGACCTATTCGGCAACCACTGGGACATTGAACGCCTTGACCTCACTCAGCCTTCGCCACACGAGGCCTGTTTCGTCATGACACGCCACTGAGACTCCGCACTGATCGGCACATATGGGCGCACCGGTATAGCCCGACATGCCTGTCGATTGTCTTCTACGTGGGGTTGAGCGATGGGAGGGATCGACATAGGCTCGTCAGCTGTCGGGTGGTGTATTCGATCTCGTCCGCCGACTCGGCAGCGGCCGTGCTCAGTGTTCCTTGACGGCCTTTGAGTTGGAGTCCGTTTCCCTCCTAGTTGCGGCCAAACCACTCCTGGGCCTGCCGATCGATGAGACCAGAGGCGAGATCTCGTGTTGGGATCGGTAGCCATGTGCGTGGTGTGCCGTATTGAGGCGGGACGTTCCGGTCTCCCCACGAGAACCGAGCTGTCGTTCCCACCTCGCCTCGTGCCGGTCTGTCACTCAACCAGATCCACTGTCCCGCACAACCGGACGTCACGTCTGTATCGCGAAGCGGTTTGCTCCACCGGTCACTGAGCGAACCCTTGCGCGGCTTGATGTCGATGCCAAGGACAGGCGGCAGGAAGTTCGACTCGCAAGCAACCGTGTATCTCGACTCGAGAACCGGACCCGAATCCGTCGAGTCTCGATGGAAGGACACATCGATCCGTTCGGCTCCTGGCCAACCTCCAGCCCACGTCACGCGAGTGTGATCGACAGAGCGTGCGCTGCTCAGATGCGCAGCGTGGCGTCCAACCTGATCAGGCTCCAGCTCAACGCGAAGCAACACAGCGGCATCGCGATACATCGAGGGAGCATCCATACATCCAACCCAACCGCCCAAGCCCACCCCGCAGACATCGGCAGATATGCGTGAGGTAGGTTGCTGCCTTGACGTTTCGTGAGAGGAGATGAGATGTGGGTTCTGTTTCGGGTGCCATGTCCGACGCCGGATGGGCGGACAGCGCAAGACCTCTACCAGAGTCGAGTCACGGGGATCAGTGCGGAGATGCAAGCGAGCGCTGCGCTGCACGGGTGCCTGTTCCATCGAGCCTGGTTCGCTCAGGACGGCGATGAATTCGTCGCCCTGGCGAAGTGGGCCTCCAAGGAGGGTGCTCGGGCGTTTTTTGACGAATGGAGCATCGAGGACGAACCAGGTGAGACGGCGACCGTACTCGAAGGCAACATCGGCCTCATCCCGACGCCGTAGCCCGCTGCACATATCGGCACATATGTGTGTGTAGAGGAAGCCGTGCATAGTGCCGGATCTGGGCGGGGTGTTTAGAGTCCGGAGCTAGGAGGCGTGGTGGGAATTCTTGGGTTGGCGGTCGTGGTCGGAGCAATCGTCGCATATGCA
>CAJQOW010000154.1 GCA_905480055.1 uncultured Acidimicrobiia bacterium | reverse complement strand
CGAGGGCGGTGGCGATGTCGGCTCGGGTGATGCGGGGCAGCCAGCGAGCACCTTGCCGACGTTTGGGCCGATTACGGGTCGCTGCCTGCTGACGTCGATGAGGCGATCGAGCAGTGCAACAAACTTCTCAGCGGGACCGAGCACATCTTTGTCGGCCAGTTTCCGGTTGAAGGCGAGAGACCTCGATGCGAACTTTGCGGTGAGCCGGTCAGTCTCGCTGACGCGGCTGATGCTGAGAGTTGGGTCCATTCGGCGGATGCCAACGATGCTGGGGACCACACGGCGGAGTTCTCGCCCAACTCAAGTGGGCCTGGCTGAAGTTTGGTCTCCAACTTGCCGCTATTGCATAATCATTCCGATAGCGGTAGTATTTAGATATGTCCGTAGTGGGAGTTGCCGAAGCAGCGGCGGAGCTAGGCGTGAGCGACCGTCGGGTTCGTCAGATGCTGGCAGACGGCGTGCTTGCCGGGGACCGTGTTGGGCGGGCATGGGTGATCGATCCTGAGCAGCTGCGACGGATGGAACATCGCCGGCCCGAAGTTGGCCGCCCTTGGAGCCCCGCTTCGGCCTGGGCGGTGCTGGCGCTGGCCGATGGCGAGGACCCAGATCTTTCGCCGGTTGAACGGTCACGGGCGCGGAAGCGTTTGGCTCAGGGTTTGGACGGCATCGCTGGCCGCCTGTCCGCCCGGGCGGAACTCCGTCACTTCTACGCACACCCGAGTGTGCTCGATCGGCTGGCGGAGGCTCCCGCCGTTGTGCGAGGCGGCATCAGTGCCGCAGCCGAGCACGGAGCGGATCTCGTCGCTGCCGATGGGTTCGAGGGCTACCTACGCCCCGGCGAACTCGACAAACTCGTGGCGAAGTTCGGCCTCGACGACGAGGCGGGTCGCCCGAACGTGGCGTTGCGCGTCGTCGACGACGCGGTGTGGCCGTTCCGGCCCGGCCAGGTCGCAGCGGGGCGAGCGGTTGTCGCCGTGGACCTCCTCGAATCCGACGATCCACGATCGAGGCGAGCCGGGATGGACCTGATGGTGGATAGATGAGCGACTGGCCGATCGTCGACCAGGAACCGGTTCGATTACCGACTCTGCCCGGTCACGACGACGAGTTGTGGGCGGCACTCATCGAACTGTCCGAGCTGCGCCCAGGGGAGTGGACACTCATCGGAGGACAGATGGTGTTCCTTCACGCGATGGAGCACGGAGCGCAGCCGCGACGGGTCTCGACTGACCTCGACGTGCTGGTGAACGCTCGCGTCGTCACTGGTGGGGTACGAGAGTTCGTCGCTGCAATTGAGGCTGTGGGATTCGCTCTGGTAGGCTCAGCACCCGAAGGTCTTGCACACCGCTACCAGCGGGGTGGCGTGAGCGTCGATGTTCTCGCCCCGGAAGGACTCGGTCCCCGAACCGACCTCACTACCACGCCGCCGGGCCGGACGCTGCAGGTTCCCGGCGGGACGCAGGCCCTCGACCGGACCGAACTCGTGCCGGTGGTGTTCGGCGAACACCAAGGCTTTGTGCCTCGACCGTCGCTTCTCGGCGCGATTGTCGGGAAGTCGGTTGCAGTCGACGTTGACAACGTGCCCGATGCACAGCGACTCGATCTCGCCCTGCTGCTGAGCCTCGTGGGCGATCCGATCGAACTCGCCGGGCAACTGACGAAGAAGGACCGGCAGCGACTTCGAGCACGATCGGAGATGGCCGACGCCGATCAGCGGGCGTGGTCGAGTCTCCCGGTCGATGAAGCCGACCGTGGCCGTGCCGCCTTCCGGCTACTGGTTGGGTGACCAGCGAGGTGTCGGAGGGGGCGCACATGTGTCGCTTGTCATCACGATGTCATCAGAATTCCCACAACGAGACAGAATCGACGCGATCGAACGGAACGACAGCCGCCGGAAAGTCCTGGAAACAAGCGGATTTCTAGAACCGCCACGACCAGCGGGACCCGCCAGGGAGCAGTTCAAGTCCCCCCTCCGACACAAGCGTTAGTACACAGGCCTCTGAGCTTCACGGCCAGGTATGGATCGTGGGGGAGGCAGAGCCCAGCACTGCGCTGAGCGTCGTGAGGTCGTCGGGGTCGCCGGTGAGGATGTCGTCGCCCAGACGAACGGCGGTGATCACCAAGTGGGCGTCGACGAGGTCTGTTGATCCGGTCTGAGCGAGGAGTTGTCCGATTGGGCGGCCGTCATCGAGTGGGTGGATCGTGATGGTCTTGAGGAATGCAGCGAGTCGTGCTTGCCGGGGTCCGTTGCGCCAAACCTGCCCGACGACGGGGTGGGTGGTGTGCAGAGCGGTTTCGGATCTGCTCGCAGCTGTCAAGAATGCGTGGGCGGTTTGATCACTCCGGTCGATGGAGATGAGGAACCCGGCGTCGAGAATCACAGGGCGTATCGTTCGGCCATCGCAGCGACGTCCTCCTCGTCGATTGGACCCTGTTCGGCGTCCCACTCGGCTAGAAACGCGCTGAGGGCATTCTGGCGTTTCCGGTCGGCTGCGAGGCTGCGAAGGGCTTGGCGGATCGCGCTGGAGCGCCCACCGTATTCGGGTGCAAGTATGTCGAGGAGGGCTTCGTCCTCGTCGTCGAGTCGGACTGTCGTGGTGCTCATGGGAATAGTGTAGCACGACCGTGCTACACTATCTGGAGTCATGGATCTGGCGCGTCCGATCGAGGCCTTAGGCGGCTTCCTCCAGCCAGATGCGGTGAGCCGGAACACGATGCGCTTCGCGCTCCCTGAGTCCTTGCGGGATTACATCGATCAACGCGTTCGTTCCGGGGACTACG
>CAJQOW010000153.1 GCA_905480055.1 uncultured Acidimicrobiia bacterium | reverse complement strand
CCTGGACGCACGCTCGTCCTCACCGACACGTCGGGATCGATGATGGGCGCAGTGTCCCGTCGATCCTCCATCGCACACTTCGAGGTCGCTGCCGTGTTTGCGGCATCGGTAGCGAAGAAGGCCGAGAACGTCGATCTCGTGTCGTTCGCCGACTACTCGGAGTCGATCCCGTTCCGCGCCAACGAGTCCGTGCTGCGAACAGTTCAGCGCGTTCACGACCGGATCGGATTCGTCGGGCATGGGACGAGACTCGGCCACGCGATCCGTCACCGATACAACGGTCACGATCGTGTGATCGTGTTCTCCGATCTGCAGACGGCAGACCAGCTGCCGTCGCTGAGGGGTGTCCACGTGTTCGCCTTCAACACCAGTGGCTATGCCAAGACGCCTCTCGAGGTTGGATCGGATGGTCACTACGAGGTCGGCGGGTTTTCGGACGCTACGTTCCGCCTGATGAAGATCCTGGAGAACCACCGGGATGCCAACTGGCCATTCTGAGTGAGGTCAGCCGTTCTGGGCCCTCACTCCCCAAGATGTGATGCGTTCTCTCTGGAGTGGTCAAGGACCAACGAACGCCAGATCGAGCGACCACCGATCCTGGCTGACCTAGGGCTGTGCGGACTCGGGGAGTTCAGGGCCCGGGACGCGCATCAGAAGCAATCGGCCCTCTTCATAGCCGCCGTTGTGGAAGCGATAGGTCTCACCCTTGTCGATGTGGAGAACATCGCCGGGCGTGATTCGGAAGGTGTCGCCTGCGACCGTGAACTCGATCTCACCGCGGAAGCAGATGTACATGCGGTGATCCTTGGCGTTCACACGCTCTGGACGTTCGACGCCGATGGGAAGCACCACTTCGGCAAACGAGGCTGCATCGAAGGACGTGGGGGTCAGCTCGCGAAGCTCGATATCTGCAAAGGCAAAGGGATCAATGTCGGTGTAGCGCTTGAGTTCCATACAAATCAGACTACAGAAGCTGCGGCGCTCCATTTCGTGTCATACCCCCGAGATACGGTGTGCACCATGGAAACGATGCAACTCCTCCCCAGCACATACCCAACAGACATGACGTTGCTTGGCGACGACACGATCGAGGTCCTCTTTGCAGAGATGGGACTCGCGGTTGAGGTCGTAGATCACTGCGACACCGCATCCTGCCCGCACTGCTTCCGCAGCGTCCCCGCAAAGGCCGCCTAGCCACGGCAATCACGCCGGCTGTCCTGGCCGTCAGGCCTGCACGATCAGTGATTCCAAGGCTTCGATCTGGGCAGCGACCGATGCGTTCGAACCCCCGCCTCGTGTCACCCTGGCAGCGACAGAAGCCTCCGGGGTGATCCGATCAAGATCACCAGCCTCGAACCGGTGGTCCATGCGCTTCAACTCCTCGGCGTCGAGATCCTCGAACCCGCGGCCTTCCCCGACCAGGGACGAGACCAGATTGCCGACGATGTGATGGGCTTCGCGGAACGGAACGCCCCGCTCGACCAGCACCTCGGCAAGATCAAGCGCCACCACCCACGTCTCAGGCGGTGCCGGGTGGAACGCGGCGGTGGACACCATGCCAGCCAATGCTTCGAGCGCCCCGGCCAGCGAGTCATCAGCGTGGAACGTCGCCCGCTTGTCCTCCTGGAGGTCCCGGTTGTAGGTCATGGGAAGACCCTTTTGGAGCGTGGCAATGGTCGTCAGATCGCCGATGACCGTTGCGGCCTTCCCGCGTACCAGCTCAGCGATGTCAGCGTTCTTCTTCTGCGGCATCGCGGAGGAACCCGTCGTGTACGCATCCGAAAAGGTGACCCACCCGAACTCGGAGGAGGCCCACAGGATGAGTTCCTCGGACAGTCGCGACAGGTGCACCATCGTCTGGGTCGCACACCACACGAACTCTGCAGCGAAGTCCCTGGATCCGACAGCATCCATCGAGTTCGCGAAGACCGCTGGCATCCCGAGGTGTTCGGCCGACGAGCCTGGGTCGAGCGGAAGCGAGGAGCCTCCCGATGCGCCTGCACCCAACGGTGACACATCGATCCTGACAAGCGCATCACGGAACCGTTCACGGTCCCGCAGCAGCATCCAACCGTATGCAAGGAGGTGATGTGCAAAGGGCACCGCCTGGGCTTGCTGCACATGCGTGTAGCTGGGGACGACGGCATCACGGACCTGCTTGGCCTGTGCGACGAGCACCCCGATCAAGTGGTCGATCTGGATGATCCGTCCCGCGACCGATTCCCGGAGATACAGACGAAGATCGAGCGCGACCTGATCGTTGCGCGACCGACCCGTGTGGAGCTTTCCCGCCACGTCGCCCACGAGCTCCCCAAGCCGGCGTTCAACAGCGGTGTGGACGTCTTCGTCGGTTTCCAGCCACACGAAGTCCCCGTCTGCAGCCTCAGCAGCAACCCGCATCAGACCCTGTCGGAGCGTTGACGCTTCCTCGGCGCTGATCAGGTCGACCTCACCGAGCATCGCGACGTGGGCAAGGGAGCCCTCGACATCGACGCTCAGGAGACGGCGGTCCGATTGGTCAACGGTGAACCGCCACAGGGCATCCGCTGGCCCATCCTCGAACCGACCGCCGGACCACAAGCTCATTCCGGATCACCGATCCGGAATGAGCGGTAGCTGGTACCTAGTACCTGGTACCTCGACAGAATCAGCACAGCTGTCACTCGCCTTCTCCCAGACGCTTCTCGGCGAAGGTGCGGAGTCGGAGTGACTGGAGCCTGATGAAGCCCTCGGCATCGCCCTGGTGGTACACGTCGTCGGCCTCGAAGGTGACGGTTGCTTCGTCGTAGAGCCCGTGGGTGTCCGAGCGGCGGCCATCGATCGTTGCCTGGCCCTTGTACAGCTTGAGGCGTGCCTCACCCGTGACCGGCTTCTGCAGGTCATCCATGAAGTGCTGCAATGCCTCGCGCTCGGGTGCGAACCAGAACCCGTTGTAGACCATCTCGGCATACTTGTTCGACATCTCATCACGAAGATGAGCGACTTCGCGGTCGAGCGTCAGCGACTCGACGGCGCGATGGGCGTGATACATGAGTGTTCCGCCCGGGGTCTCGTACACCCCGCGGCTCTTCATGCCAACGAATCGGTTCTCCACGATGTCGACCCTGCCGACGCCGTGCCTTCCGCCGATCTCATTAAGTGTCGCCAGAATCTCGACAGGCGAGAGCATCACGCCATTCACCGAGATGGGATTCCCCGCCTCGAACCCGACCGTCACGAACTCTGGGTCGTCGGGTGCATCCTCGGGATCGACCGTCATGTTGAACATGCCCTTCGGGGGTCCCACCCAGGGATCCTCGAGCACTCCACCCTCATACGAGATGTGCAGCATGTTGGCGTCGGTTGAGTAGGGCTTTTCTGCCGTCACTGGCGTCGGGATTCCGTGGGCCTCGGCGTAGGCGACGCAGTCAGCCCTGCCCTTGAGGTCCCATTCCCGCCACGGAGCGACCACCTTGATATCCGGCTTCAGGGCGTAGGCGGAGAGCTCGAAGCGAACCTGGTCATTGCCCTTGCCTGTGGCCCCGTGGGCGATTGCATCCGCACCTGTTTCGATGGCTGCGCGGACGAGCCCCTTTGAGATGACGGGTCGAGCGAGCGAGGTTCCGAGGAGGTAATAGCCCTCGTAGAGAGCCGACGCACGAAAGGCCGGGAACACGTAGTCCTCAACGAACTCCTCACGCAGGTCCTCGCAGATGGCCTCGACTGCGCCGGTCTCGAGCGCCTTGACGCGGGCTTCCTCTACCTCCTCGCCCTGTCCGACATCCGCGGTGTAGGCGACGACTTCGGCGCCGTACTCCTCCTTGATCCACTTGAGGATCACAGACGTGTCAAGGCCCCCGCTGTAGGCGAGGACGACCTTCTTGATGTCCTTCGACATGTGCTTACTCCGATCCTTCCAAACGTTGAACAACAGTTGATGCAGCGATCTCCTCGGCAGCGACAACGAGAATCGTGTCGTCGCCGGCAATGGTTCCAACGACACCCTCAACACCGGCGGCATCAATGCGACTGGCGACGAACTGCGCTGCACCCGGAGGCACGCTGAGTACGATCAGATTCCCGCTGGTGACCGACGACGTGACGAACTCATCCATCGCCTCAAACATCGCGACACGGCCCTCATCGGTTCCGCCAACGTCCTCGAGTCGATACACCGTGCGTTGGCCATCGCGCACCCTCGTCGCTCCGATCGCATCGAGGTCTCGTGAAATGGTTGCCTGGGTCACGTCGAACCCGTCCTTGGAAAGAGCCTCCCTGATGAACTCCTGGCTCGTGACATCCGAGGTCCGCACCAGATCGCGGATGTGCCGCCGTCGGGTTTGGGTATCGGCCCTCATGCGACCGGCGCCTTGGTAACCATGGTGCCTATGCCCTCAGGAGTGAAGATCTCGAGCAACAGTGCGTGTTGCACCCTGCCATCGAGTATGTGGACCCGGTCAACCCCTTGGTTGATGGCGGCAACACATGAACGAAGCTTGGGAAGCATGCCCGAGGAAACCGAGCCGGAGTCGATCAGCTCCTCCAGCTCTGGAGTCGTGATGCGCTGGATGAGGCTGTCCTGGTCACCAAGATCGCGGTACAACCCTTCGACATCGGTCAGGTACACGAGCTTTGACGCTCCGATTGCCGCTGCCAATGCAGCCGCTGCCGTATCGGCATTGAGGTTGTAGGTCTTGCCATCAGCCCCGCGGGCCAACGGTGCGATCACCGGCACGTAGCGTTGTTGTTGCAGGCCGTCGACGATCCCGGTGTTGACCTCGACCACCTTGCCGACGAATCCGAGACGTTCATCCTGCGGTTCGGCGACGAACAAGTTCGCATCCAGCCCCGACAGGCCCGTTGCGACCGGTCCATGGTTGTTGACGAGCCGCACGATGTCCGGGTTGATCTCACCCTTCAATGTTGCCTGCACGACCTTGATGGTCTCCGCGTCGGTGACTCGCAAGCCCTCTGACCACTGCGGTTCGATGCCGCGTTGGCCCATCGCTGCCGAGATATGGGGCCCCCCGCCATGAACGATGATCGGGTTGATGCCCACATAGTGGAGCATGGCAACATCATCGGCGAATGTCTCCCGAAGCGCCTCGTCGACCATTGCTGAACCGCCGTACTTGATGACGACGGTGGTGCCGCGGAACTCCCTGATGAACGGGAGCGCTTCGGAGAAGATCGCTGCCTTCCCCATGGTTGAGGCAATCCGCGGCTTCGCAGAACTGGGTGTGGTGTGGCCAGTCATGACCTCTCCCCATTGAAGATGACGTACTCGGGCGTGAGGTCAGTGGTCACGATATGTGCCGTGCCCTGGCCGTCGCCGACGACGACTCCGAGGGCAAAGTCTCCCGTCTCGCAGGACTCCAACAACGAAAGCTCGTCGAAAGTCGCTTGGGCGCCTTCGGCGAACACGGTGACCCCTTCGTACGAGATCACAACGTCATCGATGTCGATGGGAGTGGGTGCCGTGCCGAGCGCACCGAGGACGCGGCCCCAGTTCACATCGCCTCCGTAGAACGACGACCGCACCAACGCGGAGTCGGTGATGAGCCTCCCAAGCGCTCTCGCTTCGGCCTCTGTTGCAGCACCGGCGATGTCGATGGTCACCACCCTGGTTGCCCCTTCCGCATCCCTCGCCATCTGGAGGGCAAGGTCTTGGCACACGGCGGTCAGGCCGGCAGCGAATGCACTCGGGTCAGGAGCGACGTTCGAGGCGCCTGACGCCAGCACGATCACCGAGTCGTTGGTCGACTCGCAACCGTCGATATTGAGAGAGTTGAATGAACGATCGACAGCTTCGACGAGTGCTTCGCTGAGCGTCTCGCCTTCAACGGCAGCGTCGGTCGTGATGCAGGCGAGCATCGTGGCCATGTTCGGCCGCACCATGCCCGACCCCTTCGCCATCCCGCCAACGGTCCACCCTTCGCCAGTGAAGGTGGCTTCCTTGGTCACTGAGTCCGTGGTGCGGATGGCATCGGCGGCGGCGGTGCCAGCGGATTCGTCGTTGCTGACTCCAGCGAGTGCCTGGGCGATGCCACCGAGCACGTGGTCCATGGGCAGTCGAGGTCCGATCGTGCCGGTTGAACACACCAGAACTCCGTCTGATGACACACCGATGGACTCTGCAACAGCAGCCGTCATGGCCTGCGCATCCGCGTGTCCGGCCGTTCCGGTTCCTGCATTGGCGCACCCGGAGTTGATCACCACGGCTGATGCCGTCCCGTCGATCAGCAGGTGGCTCCTGCTCACCTGCACGGGAGCGGCTGCGGCTTGATTCTCTGCGAAGACACCGGCGGCCGCAGCTGGGCGGCCGGCAACAACGACGGCCAGATCGCGGCCGTCCGGCTTGATCCCGGATGCGACACCGGCCGCACGGAAGCCGAGCGATGCGACAACGCTCATGGCATCCATCCTTGCGTGGGGAGGCCATCGCCTTCGGCAAGACCGAACATCAGGTTTGCGCACTGCACAGCCTGGCCGGCAGCCCCCTTGACGAGATTGTCGATCGCGCTGAGGACCACAGCCGTACCTGTGCGCTCGTCGAGATGGACCGACAGGAGTGCGTTGTTCGAGCCAGCAACCCACCGGGTCTCGGGCGGTGATTCGATCCGACGAACAAAGAGCGAGGTTGCGTACGCCGCGTCGAGCGCATTCTCCAGGTCGGCTTGTGTCGTACCTGGCAGCGTCGTCGCGTACATCGTGGAAAGGATGCCGCGCTGCATCGGCACGAGGTGCGGGGTGAACAGCACTGATGCTGGCGTGTCCGCCACCAGGTCGAGCGCTCGCTCCATCTCCGGTTGGTGCCGATGCTGGAGCACCTTGTAGGCCTTGACCGACTCATCGATCGAACCAAACATCAGCCCCTCCGACACCCCTCGACCTGCGCCGGATACGCCGGACATGGAATCGACGATGAGGCCCCCGGGCTCGATGAGGTTGGCGGCGACCAAGGGCGCCAGACCAAGGACCGCGGACGTCGGGTAGCAGCCAGGCGCCGCGACGCGGTTTGAGCCTGCAATGGCATCTGCAAACAGTTCGGGAATGCCATAGGCCCATCCACCGAGCTGGTCGGGAAACGGGTGATCGACCTGGTACGCATCGAGGTACCTGCCGGGGGTGTCCATTCTGAAGTCGCTACCCAGGTCGACAAGCTTGGCACCCGAAGCAGCCAGCTCCATTGCTGGCCCAGACGAGGCTCCATGGGGCAGGGCGAGGAACACGATGTCGCAGTCGGCCACCCGATCAATCGCAAAGGCTTGCAGGATCCGATCACCGCCCGTGAGGTGCGGATGCACCTGCCCAAGCGGTTGGCCGGCTTTCGAGTGTGCTCCCAGGAACGAGATGCGCATCGACGGATGGGCGTCGAGGAACCTGATCAGCTCGCCTCCGGCGTAGCCCGAGGCGCCAAGAACGGCTGCGGATAGGGGTGTTTCCGTCATGAGCCGACGAGTATACGAATATGCAATTGCTAGCGCATACCGCTGTGCTCGTCGTTCAGAGGCGCTTGGGGCCGTCACCCGGGGGCCCGATTCGGGCTGTGGGACCGTGGGGCTCCGGGGCTCCAAAGCTCCCGGGCTCCAGGGCTGGCTGCATCAGCTCTGCTGATGTTCGGCTCTCCACTCATCGAGCATGGCGTACGCCTGTTCTGGTGTGTAGGGGCCGTCTTCGATTCGGCGTTCGAGCAGCATGTCCATGATGTCGCCAACCTGTCGTGAGGGTTCCAGGTTGAGGTAGGTCATCACGTCGTTGCCATCGATCGGTGCACGCAACGCGTTGAGCTCTTCCTTCTCTGCCAGTTCAGCAATGCGGGTCTCGAGCTCATCGATACGGTTCGAGATCGCCCTGGCCCGACGTGCATTCCTGGTGGTGACGTCACAGCGGACAAGCTCGTTGAGGTCGGTCAACAGATCGCCAGCATCGCGGACGTAGCGTCGCACAGCCGAGTCTGTCCACCCCATCTTGTAGGTGTGGGGTCGCATGTGGAGGAAGACGAGCTGGCCAACACCCTCGGTCAGGTCCTTCGGGTACTTCAGCTCCTTCATCCGCTTCCTGGCCATGCGCGCACCCACGACCTCGTGATGATGGAAGGTCACGCCACCCTGGGCGAACTCCCGGGTTGCAGGCTTTCCAATGTCGTGGAACAGAGCCGCGAGCCGGAGCCGAAGCTTCTCCTCGCCAGGGGTCGTCTTGGCTACCACCGCAACGGTGTGGGCAAGGACGTCCTTGTGGTGATGGATCGGGTCCTGTTCCAGCGCCAGGGCGGGGAGCTCGGGAATGAACTCGTCTGCCAGGCCGCTCTCAATCAGCGCAGTCAGCGCAACAGCAACATGCTCGCCTGTCATCAGCTTGTCGAACTCCGTGCGGATGCGCTCGGCGGAAACGATCTGGAGGCGGTCCCTCATGCGAACCACCGCATCAAGGGCGGCGGGATCGGCTTCGAACCCGAGGGTCGACATGAACCGGAAGAGCCTCAGCATTCGCAGTGGATCGTCTCCGAACGAAACCTCCGGATCCATCGGGGTCCGGAGCTTCCCTGCAGCCAGGTCAACGAGGCCGTCGAACGGATCGATCATCTCTGGCTGTTCCGAAGGAGCAAGCGGAATCCGCATCGCCATCGCATTCACGGTGAAGTCCCTACGGGAGAGGTCCTCGGCCAAGCTGTCGGAGAAGGTCACACGCGGCTTGCGCGAGTCGTCCCGGTACACCTCTGATCGGAATGTGGTGATCTCGTGCGTCGTGCCGGAACGCACAAGTCCGACCGTGCCGAAATCTCGACCTGCCAGATACGACGAGTGGGCCCACTCCGAACCAATCTCTTCGATCGTCTCCGGACGCGCTGACGTGGTGAAATCGAGATCACTGTTGTCCCGGTCGAGCAGCGCGTCGCGAACAGACCCGCCGACGAGATACAGCTCGTGCCCAGCTTCGGAGAATCGGATGGCGAGGTCGATCACCTCGTCCGAAAGGATCGCCTTGAGCCGATCGGGTACCACGTCAACCCTCCACCCGTCCGCGGTTCGCCAATTCGTCGGCGTACTCGTTCCACGTGAATCCGACGTGTGCCTTGATCCACACGAGGTCGAGTTCCGGCCTGGTCCGGTAGGCCTTGTAGGCGGTCTTCACGAGGTCCAGATTCTCCACGGGCCCGCTCTTGCGCTTCCAACCGCGCTTCTCCCAGCCCTGTGCCCATTCGTTGATGGTCCGCACAGCGAGGTTCGAATCTGAGTACACCGTTATTGCAGCGCCTTCCGGAACCAGATCGACCGCGCGGATCAGTGCCATGAGC
>CAJQOW010000152.1 GCA_905480055.1 uncultured Acidimicrobiia bacterium | reverse complement strand
GGTGGAGGCGCAGTACCACTGCGTCGGGGTGGTGGTGCAGGAGGCACCGTTGGTGGTGGTGCGAGGGTGGTCGTTGTGGTCGGGGCAATGGTGGTTGTTGTGGTGGTTTCGGATGGGTCATTCGAAGACGTCTGATTCGCGCCGACAGGATCGGCACTCGATCCTCCAGGAGCCGCGGCGACGATCTCCACCGGCTGGGCCACGGGTGTGTCGTCGCCGGGTGTGCCCGGACCCGGCACAACCCCCGACACGACGACTACGGCCAAGGTTGCAGCAGTTGCCATCACGGCAGTCGCCACATCGCCGAGCCGCTGGAGTCCGGTGACGAAGGGAAGCTGCCCCAACACGACGAGGGGACCAGCGACCCGTCGCAGGGGTCGCAAGGACAGAGCCAGGAAGGCTCGCACCACCGCAGGGTCGAACTGGGTCCCGGCTCCGGCGGCGAGCTCCGCCCGTGCGGTCGCCGGGGACAGAGGAGCCTGGTAGGTACGGAACGCTGTCATGGCGTCGTAGGCATCACCGACCGCAACGATGCGAGCGCCGTAGGCGATGTTCTCTCCGGACAGGCCCAGGGGGTAGCCGGTGCCGTCGTATCGCTCATGGTGGTGCAGGATCGTGAGCGCCCACGGTCCGAGGAAGGCATGGATCGGCTTCGTGAGCTCGTAGCCATCCCGCGGGTGGTGCTTGACGGCCTCCCAATCGTCCTCCGACAGTCCGTGATCCGAGTTCAGGATCTCGGCGGGCACGCCGAGTTTCCCGATGTCGTGGAGCAGCGCTCCCCATCGAAGACGGTCCTGGTCGGCCTGGGATAGCCCAAGCTCTTCGGCCACGAGATCGGTGTAGGCGCGGGTCCGCTCTGCATGGCCTCGGGTGAGGCGATCGTGATGGCCCATTGATGCAATCAGCGCGAGAACGTACTCAGCCGCTCTCGTTGGGTCGTCATCGACGCCCTCAGCATGTGCCCGCTCAACGTCTGCCTGAATGCGTTTGGATGAATACGACTTGAGTGTCACGCCGAATCGGGAAGGCGCCTTGTTCGGGAAGACCAAGGACATGCGGAGTAGCGCCGCCAAGGGGAGCAGCTTTCTGGCCATGCGGTCGATGAACCACATGACGACGAACGAAGAGCCGAGGACGAGCGTCCACCAGGCAATGGTCTGCCAGATGCCGTCGGCACTCGGCAGCAGCCGTGCGGTGATCGTCGCCGCGGCAATGCCAGCGATGATGGGCACAACAAACACGGCAACGCGTATCAACCAGGCTCGGACTGGGCGGTCTTTCCACCGCTCCCCTTGCCACGTCATTGCGTTGCCCGATGTGATGTCGGACGCGTTGTGCTGGACATGTGTCTACCAGCAAACATCGGCTGATCGGGCGCGAATCTGGAGTGATGACCAGCGAAACTGAATGCCAGAGTGCATTGAGCCGCTGACCGTGTGGGGCACGTTGTTCCCCCTCGGGCCCACGGTTCCCTTGGGTCAACTACGATGGCGCTACGAACCAGGAGACGCTCAATGACAGCCGACGGAACCACATCACCAGATCCCAAGGACGCAGAGATCAGCATCGGGGACGACGACAGCTTGGTGCACGTCGAGACCGAAACGAACGAGATTGATGTCACTGGTGACGGAAATCCGGATGGATTCCGTTCAGTGTCGACCGAGAGCCGGGAGTATGACCTCGACGGTGACGGTGCCGCGGATGTATTCGAGACGCTGACCGTGGAGCAGACGTCGGTCGATGTCGATGGCGACGGGATACCGGACGTCATCACGACGGTCGAGACGTCCGAGGTCGAGATGGATCTGACCGGCGATGGGGAGGCAGACTCCTTCGAGATGACCGAGGTTCGGACCGTCGCGCACGACATCGATGGTGACGGTATGCCGAACGTGACGCGCACCGAGGTCGTCACCGCCTCAGGAATTGACCCGGTCGACGGCGAGTATCAGGACATCGAGACATCTGGCGTTCGGGTCTACGGACTCGATTCCAGTGGCGACGGCGTGATCGATGAGGTTGTCACCGAAGAGCTCGAGGTTGAGGTCGTCCAGGACGACGACTAGCTAGCAGGCAGCTCGCACCGTCGGATAGGGGTTCACATACGTGCCCCCGACGATCATTCCCAAGTGCAGGTGGGCCACGCTCGCATTGCCTGATGTACCGTTGTAGCCAATGTGCTGGCCCCGCGTCACGCGCTGCCCATTCGTCAGGCCGGGGGCGTACTTGGACAGGTGGGCGTAGTAGTAGCTGACTCCGTCATCACCGTTCACGTACACCTGGATACCGCCGAGGGAGTGTCGGTTCAGCCGAACGGTTCCCGATGCCATCGCATACAGGGGTGCGTTGTACGAACCAATCATGTCGGTGCCCTTGTGTGTGCGGCCACCCGAACGTGGGTAGCCCCACGAGTTGATGAATGACGATCCCGGGAAGGGGCAGCTGGAGTCTCGGGTAGCAGCGGGGATGCCTGCAGCTGGCCCAGAAGACCGTGCGGCTTTCAGAGCAGCCAGGCGCTTCTGCTCTGCCCGGTACTTCGCTACGGCACTTGCGTACTTGGCCTCGGCCTCGGCATAGAGCTTCTCTGCCCGTTCGCGTGTCACTGCAAGGGCAGCCACCGCTTCTGCTTGGTCAGCCTCGAGCTTCGCCACCTCGTCCTGCTTGACGTCGAGCTCGTCGGTGAGCCTGTCCATCTGCCTGCTCACGGCCGCGAGCTGATCCAACTGGCTCAGGTCCCTCGTTGTTGCGGCGTCGTACAGGGCTTGCGACGTGATCAGTTCCTGAATCGAGCCAGCGGTGAAGGCAGCGGTGACCATATTGCGGCCACCCGTGGTGTAGGCCTCAACGACAAGGAGCTCTGCGCGTTCCTGGAGTGAGGTCACGTTGTCCCCGTACTCGGTGATGGCTTCACCGAGCTTGTCGATGCGCCAATGGAGGTTGTAGAGCTCGCCGGTGATCCGCTCGAGCTCCTCGATACCTTCCTCGAGCTCTGCGTCGGCGGCTCGGAGTTGCTCGAGGGCGCGCTCTTCCTCCGCCTTCGCGTTGTCGACACTGCTCTTGGATTGAGCGGTCGCGGGAAGCGGTGCCGCTGCAACGATGGCAATCATGAGCAGCGGGAGGAAGAGCTTGGGGTTTCGCAGGTACTTCATGCGGAACCCGCGAGGTTAGCGTCGGCGACTAGGTAGCGGCCAGC
>CAJQOW010000151.1 GCA_905480055.1 uncultured Acidimicrobiia bacterium | reverse complement strand
GGATGCGCAGCCAGTCGCCGTTGAAGATGCGCGATTGCGAACTGGTGGCCGTGGTGATGCCGCAGGAAGACCCAGCCCAGTCGCCTTCGCTGCCGGGATTCAGAGCACCGTCGGATTGCCATGCAGACTCGCCGCCCGTGTCGTACTCGACCTTGACGAGGCAATCCATGCCTGCGAGGGAGCCGGTGAACTCGAGGCGGGAGAGCCCGGTCGCATCGCCCGGATCAAACAAGCCGAGCTCCAGTTCGGTTCCTGCGTAGACCTCGTCGAGGCGAACGATCTTGAACGTGGGGTTCGAGTCATTCTCGTTCATCCACAGCGACATTGCTCCAAGCCCGTAGACGGAGACATTCGATGTTCCACCGGCGGTCGCCCGCAACGAGAATGCACTCACGGACGAGTCGTTTCCATCAACGCTGACCTCGAGCACGTAGATCCCCGGAGATGCCGTGCCGCAGGATCCCAGTGACTGTTCCTCGTTAACACCCCAGCCAACCGGACGCGTCGGATGATCGCCGTCGCGATAGAAGGTCTCCGAACACACGGCGGAGCCGTTGGTCGAGTTGTCCGTCCAATCGTTCGGCGTTGCATCGGGCGGGTACAGCGTGAAGTCGAGGCTCCACGTGTCGTTGTTTTCGTTGTACTCACCGGTCTCGAGGTCGGTGTCGCCACGATCCCGATGGGTGCCGTCATAGATGTACACGTCGAGGTTTCCACCCTGTCCGGCTGGTACCTCAACGGCGTAGTAGTAGGCAGGGTCCCTGAATTCAGAGTTCCCCGGCGAGCTGCACCGACTGTCCTCGGGACCGCACCTCGTCGAGAACGGGTCTCCGGAGTTCTTCCGTCTGCGCTCACCGTTGATCGCAACCCACATCGCTTCGGATGGGCCACCGAGGGAGTTCTCGTCACTGCCGATCTTGAGGGGTGGGAGCTGCTCAGCTACGGCATGGCCACTCACCTGGATGGTGTCCCCCGTGAAGAGGCGTAGGAAGAACGTGTCAATGGTGTCCGTGACGTCGACACGCACCTGAGCGGGTGAGGCAGTTTCGGCTGGGAGCACCGTGACACCGCTCACACCTGTGGTGTATCCGTTGCGGGCTGCAGCGTCCAACGCTGTGTCATACGGCTGGGCACCCGGACCAAAGGTGGTCGATCCCGGAAGGGGCATGTGCACCACGCCTGCGAGCGCTGCTGCCTCGGCGGCCTTGCGCACTTCGAGTCGGTTGTAGGCGATCCACCCGAAGTCGACGGCGAATGCTGCCATTGCCATGAACACGATCAGCGAAGCCGCTGTCAGCACGAGGATCGTTCCTCGCTCGCTGCGTTCCTTCATCTCGTTGAATCGTCGTCTCATGGCTATGCCCCTACAGAGAATTGAAGTGGTTCAAGGCGAAGGGTCGTGTCCTCCGTCCAGCAGTTCGTTGGATTGCCGGCGGGGATATCGCACGACGGGCTGCCGCCAGGCAGGAAGCCCGTGATGAACTCGTGTGAGTAGTAGACCTTGACCCCGATCTCGTCGAGCGCACCGACGGCGACGCCTCGCTCATCGGGACGCCATGACCAGCCGTTGTAACCCTCCGAGCCCTCGGGGCACGGGGTCCAATCGCAGTCCGTGGGATCTGGCGTCCACGTGTAGAAGTACCGGTTCAGCTCAACCAGATTCGCCGACCCGTCGGCGTTGACCTTGTACACCTCGACGTGGGAGATCACATCAGATCCGGCATTCGACAAGGAGTCCACATCGGCAATGAGGGCATCGAGGATGTTCAGGTCGACATCGAGGCCGTTGCCCACTGCCGCCCCAACACGGGCAGCGCTTTGCACCCCGTCATCGACAACAAGCTTTTTGTTGAACGCCAGCCCGAGCTCGATCACCACGAACACCAGGGAGAAGAACAACAGCGCGACCAAGCTGAATTCGACAATTGTCGCGCCACGCTCATCCCGGCCTCGTCTGTGGATGCGGCCGATCATGATGTCACCGGTTCAAGTCTGTGGACTGCCGTTTCAACCCAGCAGGACGTGCCGTCTGCCTGGCACGGGACGTCTGGATAGAGCGGATCGACCAACCCGAGGATCCACTCGTGGCCGTAGTAGATGGTGACGCCGATGTAGCCCAGGTCGCCGATGTCGGTCCTGCGTGTGGACGGAAGGAACGACCCACCAACGTTGGATTCGTCAACGGGGCACGGTGTCCAGTCGCACCCGATGACTTGGGGGGTGAAGAGGTAGGTGTTGATCAAGCCGGATGTCGAGGGGGTGCCGTCAGCCTCCGCTTCGTACACGGTGACCTTGGTGACCGCGGTTTACCTGAGCCGGGAAGGCCAGAGAAACCCT
Organism: uncultured Acidimicrobiia bacterium; assembly: GCA_905480055.1. The sequence goes on along the minus strand of CAJQOW010000151.1, from coordinate 3,437 downwards.
GTTGGATCGAGTCGAGGATCGCCATGTCAGCCGTCTCGTTCTGGCCGAGGGAAGCCCCGGTGCGCGTTGCGGTCTGTACGGCATTGGACACCAGGAGCTTGTCCTTGAAGGCGAAGCCGAACTCGGTGACACCCACAAAGAGCAGTACGAGAAGAGGCAGCACCATGGCCATTTCGACCATGGCCAACCCTCGTTCGCCCTGTGCGTGCCTGTTTCCCTGCAAGACAACACCCCCTTGTTGCTCACAGTCCGCCTACGGAGAGTATCATCCCAACCACAGAACGTGCTAGCCGTTTTCTGTACCCTCCGGTCTGACTAGTCCCTCATCAACCAGGCCACGGCCTCCTTCTCGAAGTCGATGTAGTGATCTCCGCTGACATCGATGACGACGCGTTCGATGTCGCCACCGCGGAATGTGTACGGCGGGGCGTAGTCGGGCGATACGGGGGAGGCGCTGTCCCTTCCGACACAGAGCCCGTCGCCCGTGAGTGCGAAGTTGCCTGGCTGGGTCATGATCTCGGACTTGCCCACCGGTTCCGTGTCGATGTACAGGGTCAGCGTTCCCATGGCGCTTCCCGTATCCGGGTCGTCGCTGGTCTTGGAGAACTCGGCTGTGAGCAGATGCCTCCCGGGCGTCACCTCCACGTCGGACGTCACCTTCTGGTGCTTTTCGCCGAGCCAGTTGTAGAAGTAGTGCAGCTTGCCGTCCTGCACGTACAGCGAGTGACCCCCCGCATAGCCTCCGTGGGCAAACAGGACTCCTTCCGCATCCGTACCGTCGATCTGGGCGCCAGCAGCGATGGTGAACGATCGACGCCGCGTATTGACTGCCACCGATTCAGGGATGTCGGCGGTGTTCGGGTAGTAGACGTACCTATCCCGAGGTTGTGAAGGCTGTGGCCTCGGCGATGTCAGGATCTCGGCCGCGCTTCTGTCATCGAGCGGCAGACCGTCGTACTTGCCCGCGTAGAAGAACCACAGGCCCTTGAGCTCCTCGAGCTTGTCCGGGTGGTCGGTTGCGAGGTTGTGCAGCTGGGTCCGATCCTCCGACAGGTGATATAGCTCCCACTGGTCCTGATCGAAGTTGCTCCACCCCGAGAGTGGTGGATGCAGCGTGTTGGCAAGCCAACCGTCGTGGTAGATCGCACGCTGTCCAAGCATTGAGTAGAACTGCGTGGTGCGCTCCGGGGCATCTGGATCCGAGAAGCTCGGCACGAAACTCTCGCCTTCGATGGGGCTCTGTGTGTAGCCCTTCAACACGTCCGGAGGATCAATGCCGAGCAGGTCATACAGGGTCGGGACAACGTCGATTGCATGGATGTACTGGTCGCGTACCGCTCCCCGCTCGTCGATTCCGGCAGGCCATGACACGAGGCAGATGTCCGCCGTGCCCCCTTCGTATCCGGAGAACCGCTTCCAATAGGGGAACGGAGTGTCAAAGGCCCACGCCCAGCCTGTGTTGTAGTGGTTGTAGGTCTTTGGTCCTCCGAGTTCGTCGATGTGCTTGAGGTTCTCCTCGACGGTGTCAGGGATGTTGTTGAAGAACTTGTTCTCGTTGAATGACCCGTTCGGGCCCCCCTCGGCAGACGAACCGTTGTCGGACACCACCACGATGATTGTGTTGTCCATCTGCTCGGAGTCCTCGAGGTAGTCGAGGATCCTGCCGATGTGATGGTCCGCATGGCTGATGAACCCGGCAAACACCTCAGCCATCCTGGCGAAGAGCCGTTTCTCGTCTTCGTTGAGCGACTCCCATGGGCGCACGAAGTCCAGCTGGGGCCATGCCTCGCCGTTGGGTCCGGTAATCCCGTTGGGTTCGCCGTGTGGATTGATCGGAGCCAGTTCCGTGTCCTCGGGCAGGAGTCTGAGCTCGATCTGACGATCGAGGATCACCTGTCTGATCTCTTCATATCCCATGTCGAACTGACCCCGATACCGATCGCTCCACTCGGGGGCCACATGGTGGGGGGCGTGGCCGGCGCCGGGGCAGTAGTACATGTACCACGGCTTCTCGGGTGCCACTGACTTGGAGTCGCGGATGAACCTGATCGCTTGATCGGCCAGATCCTCGGAGAGGTGATAGCCCTCTTCAGGTGTCCCGGGGGGCTCGATCGGATGGTTGTCGTACACGAGGTCCGGGTACCACTGGTTCGTTTCCCCGCCGAGGAATCCGTAGAAGCGCTCGAATCCTCGACCGAGGGGCCAGCGGCCCTTCCATGACGAGAGGTCCGTCTCCTCACCAGGAGTGAGATGCCACTTGCCGACGGCGTAGGTATTCCAACCCTGCTCGTTGAGTACCTCGGAGATCATCCCGTTCTCGAATGGAATGCGAGCTGAGAACCCTGGGAAGCCTGCCGATGCCTCGGTGATGCACGCCATGTTGTTCGATGTGGCGTTGCGACCGGTCAGCATGCTCGATCGCGTGGGGGAGCACAGGGCAGTGGTGTGGAAGTTGGAGAACCTGATCCCGCCTTCGGCGATACGTCGCATGGATGGCGTCTCGATCGGTCCACCCATCACATCCATCGCTCCGTACCCAACGTCGTCCCACACGATGACGAGGACGTTCGGTGCTCCGTCTGGTGCCTTGGGCTGGAGAAATGGTGCCCAGTCCGGCTCCGAATCCCGAATGTCGACATTCACTGTTCCGTTGAACTCGGCTGCCACGGCTGCACTCCTTGTTGGTCGTCGTCAATCTCCAAACTAGTCACCAGCAGCCGGCCCGGTGACGGCGTGATCGGGCAACGCCGATAGGGTTCAGCACCATGTCCACACCACTCACCAACGTCGGGTCGCGCACCGCTGCGTACGGCCCAGCGGAGTGGTCGCTCACGTTGATCATTGGGCTGATCTGGGGCTCGGCATTCCTGTGGATCGCGTTGGGTGTCGATTCGCTTTCGCCGGGTGTCGTCGCCTTTGGCCGTGTGCTCCTCGGCGCTCTAGCACTCGCAGCATTTCCTTCCGCACGGAAGAGGATCCAACGCTCCGACTGGCCACTCATCGCGGTCATCGCGGTCATCGGTAACGCAGGTCCGGCCTGGTTGTTTGCGCAGGCCGAGACAGATCTCGACTCCGCCGTCGCGGGCATGATCACCGCTGGCACGCCGATCCTCGCCCTCGTTGTGGCAAGCCTCCTGCTGTGGAAATTGCCCGGCCGTGCCCAGGTTGTTGGGATCGGGCTTGGCTTCGTCGGCATCCTCCTCATGAGCATGCCCTCGCTGGTGGGAGCGAACGCGACGCCAATAGGGATCGGGCTGGTGTTCATCGCAACCCTCGGCTACGCGATGAACTCAAACCTGATCGTGCCGCTCCAACAGCGATATGGCGGACCAGCCGTGGTCATGTGGGCGCTTGTCGTGTCGAGCGTCGTCCTGTTTCCCTTTGCCGTTGCCGGTGTTCCGGACTCCGACTTCTCTGCCAGCTCAGTGATCGCTGTC
>CAJQOW010000150.1 GCA_905480055.1 uncultured Acidimicrobiia bacterium | reverse complement strand
GGTGCAGCCCTCAGCACTGTCGAGTCCTGTCACCTCCCGGATCAGTCCGTCGTAAACGGTGATGTCGATGCAAACGAAGCCTGCTTCGAGTCCTGCGGTCTCAGCGACCTCAGAGTCGACCCGCAGGCGGCACCGAGCGGCGGGCTCATTGCCATCGCTCAGTGCCTCACACTCTTGCAGGGTGTGGGTCAGCCTGAACGCGTCCTCCCACGCCCATGCAGCCGAGAGGCCGTCGCGGCCGTCGTTCGGTCCCCAATCAAAGGCCACTTCCTCGTGCAGGTAGGCTTGCGCGCTATCGACATCACGGTCGCCGCGTGCTGCCATGAATCCGGTGGCGACAGACTCAACCTCGTGCCAGTCGATCTCGACGGGCGACTCGGTGGCCGGTTGCATCTCTCGGCTCGTTGTTGTGGTGCCCAGTGACGTGGTGGGCGAGTCCGGCAGGACGACCTGGGTAGTCGATCCGGGGACGGAGGTCGATGCCGAACAAGATGCTGCAAGCACTGCAAGGGTGACCAGCGATAGCACTCGAACACGATTGCTCCGATGCGTCGTTCTATTCATCGAAGTATCCGATCCAGCCTTCATTCACTCATGGATTGCATTGTTGCAGGCCAACCGCTGCAGCGATGGCCAGGAGTGCTCTCGCTGCAATCAGAGGAGATCATATGTGCCGATACGTGTGGTGCGGGTTCGCTAGCTTGTCACCGTGACACCGATCGAAATCGCCAGGGCTCTGTTCGAGGAAGGCTGGAACGAACAGGACTTCACCCGAGTGTCCCAGCGACTCGCCGACGAGATCCCGCTGCATATCGGGGCCGTCACTCACACAACCAGTGACACCGACCTCCAAGACATCGTGGCCCGGTGGCATACGGCCTTCCCAGACTTCCGATTCGAGCTCCACTCAGTCACCGCCGATGAGTCGATTGCTGCCGTGCGTGCGACGATGCACGGAACGCACGCAGGTCCGTGGGGCGATCGTGAAGCCACCGGCCGCAGGATCGCCGTGGAGCACGCGTTCTTTCTCCGCATCGAGGACGGCCTCATCGTGGAAGTGTGGGAACTCCTCGACCAGGCAACCCTGACCGCTCAGCTCGCCGGGAACCCAACGACCTAGCGCCCATATGTGCAGATATGGGCAGGTTGTGACGGCGTCGTCGGTCCAGCGGTCAAGCGAGTCCCGGGGGTAGATGCTGATAACTAGGAGACTCCACAGGGCGGTCACGGCCACCCACTTCGCAACTGCAACCGACCCTGCCCTCGCATCGATGGCCCCAGTCTTTCGCGGCGGTCGCGTGGAGATGGGCCTCTCGACGCTCTCACTGTGTGGACGAATCCGGAAATCTGAGCAACTATCGCAAGCGCAGTGAAAAGCCAAGACCAGCTGAAGGACGGCGGGAACCTGTCTAGGTCGACCAGGAACACGGCGGTGTGGAGCCAGGTCAGAACAAACAAGGTGTAGGTCTGGCGTTGTGTGAACTTCCAAACCCGCCCGAGCAGCCGCTGGGAAGCGTTGCTCACTCCAGATCGTCGGACGCAGAACCCAAATCACGCCGATCGGCCAATGGATGAACAGGCCAACCACCGAGATCGTCTCCGAGGTGTAGTCAAGAACAAGGGCCTCCCGTGTCCCTTGGTGTCGGTTGGATGCTTGACTCGGTGGACGCTCGAAGGGAGGGCGATGACGGACCAGGAGAGTTTCTGGGACCGGCTGGCGGCGCGCACGGAGCCTTCCGGGGCTCTGGTGGCGATGGAGGATCCACGGACCATCGTCAAGATGGCGGTCGTGTGGACCCTGGGCTCCATACCGGGAGTAGCCGTGATCGCCACGCTCTTCTTCTGGTTCGGCGAGCCAGCTGCTGGTTGGGTCGAAGTCGGGATCGGGTTCTTCTACATCATCGCCTGGGTGGTCTTCGTCACCACGGGAAGCACTCGCCGAACTTACTTGGTTCTCGCTGGTGCCAGCGTCATCGGCATTCTTGCTGTCCACGTGATCATGGGTGGCTACGCCAACTCCGGTGCGATACTGATGTGGGGCATCCCGATGACCACGGTCGCTGTTTTGTTGCTCAACAGAACGGAAGCGCTTGCCATCGGGGGGATCATCGTTGTCTCAGCAATCGTATTCGGGTTCCTCGAACAGACCCTGCAATCGAGCCGTCCCCCTCCCGATCCGACGCTACCTGCGGTGCTGTTCTCGTACACCGTCGTTGCCGTGATTGTCCTGGTCGTTCCCGTCATAGCCCTGCTCGTCAATCGCTTGTTGCTCGAGCGCGAACGGGCTGAGGACTTGCTGCTGAACGTGTTGCCTGCCGAGGTCGCATTCGAGATGAAGGAAACCGGGGAAACCGCGACCCGCGGGTTCTCTTCGATAAGTGTGCTCTTCGCTGACATCGTTGGGTTCACCCCGATGTTCGCTGAGATGGAACCCGACGAGATGGTTGGGCGGCTCAACGAGGTGTTCAGCCACTTCGACGCTCTGGCCGCCCAGTGCGGGTGCGAGAAGATCCGAACCATCGGTGACGCCTACATGGTCGCCGCAGGAGTGCCAACGCCGACGGAAGACCATGCCCAGGCCATCTCCTCGATGGCCCTGAGAATGCTCGAGTACGCCAGAACCACACCTTTGAGTTTCCGGTTCGGTATCGACTCGGGGCCCGCGGTAGCGGGCGTCGTCGGAACCGCCAAGTTCCAGTACGACATTTGGGGTGACACGGTCAACACAGCCAGCCGAATGGAATCCCACGGAGAACCCGACCGAATACAGATCACCCAAGCCACCTACGAGCTCATCAAGGACAGCTTCGAAACCACACTCCGAGGCCCGATCCAAGTCAAGGGAAAGGGCAGCCTCACCACCTGGTACCTCGACGGGCCACGAGAACAAACGAACGAGCAGGCCCGCCCATGACGACACATATGCGCTTTGTGTCGGAACGGCCGACCATACTGATCCAATGGATCGATCAAACAGTCGGTGGCGTACCGCCGCAGCGTGTGTGCTGCTCGCAATAGTCGGCGCCGCATGTTCGACGAGTGCCACACCTGATGAGTTAGTGGAGGACTGGTTCGCCTCCTACGAGTCGGGTGACGCAGCTGGATACCAGTCGGCAATGAGCCCGGATATGACCTTTCTGTGCGCCAACTGCGGCTATGACCGGACCGTCACGGTGTACTTCGAGCCGGCTGGCGGTGCTGACCTGGACGTGCGGGATTCGAGACTTCTGGCTTTGAGCGAGGGAAAGCTCAACCCCGACTGCGAGCGAGACGGTGCCGTCGTGACGTGTGCAACCGAGCGGGTCAGTGCCTTCGGATTCTCCACCGATGCTGGTGAGCCGACGCAGACGGACCGATCTACGTACGAATTCACCGTTTCAGGTGATGCGATCACGCACCTGACAGTCACCCGCGCGTCGTCCGGGAACCTCTTTGACTTCGGCAAGATCCAGGACTACCGGCTGTGGGTTGAACGCAGCCACCCCGACGTGTACGACACCTTGTTCGTCTTGAACACGATCCTGATAGGCACGGACGAACAGTGGCGCACGCATCAAGCCCTGGCCGCGGAGTACTTCGCGAGCCGCTGACGAAGGTCGGCTCCCGTTCAGGTCGCCGACCGCCCCAACAGCACACAGGTGCGCTCTCATATTGCCGGACCTGGGCGGCGGTTCCATGGTTTACAGCGATGACGACTACTTCGGGTACACCGTCAACAAGACAGCCCGCCCTGCATCCGTTGCCTCTGGTAATGAGATCTTGGTCTCGCGACCGATTGCAGATGAAATCCGTGGCCTTGATGGACTGAGCGTCGGCGAACCAAGAGAACTCAACCTCAAAGGCTTGCCAGGGACACACACCGCCTACCCACTCACCCGCACATGACGGCGCATGGGGGGGGCGGCCCACCGCACGTGACGAGGTGGTGCAGCAAGGCGCTTTGCGCTATGTCGCGTCAAGTTGAGGTTTTACCTCGGAGATCATCCGCTCCATTGTCTCGTGATCGAATGGGCTGAGAAACTGGAAGATGAGGTGCCGGTATCCGAGGTCGAGGTACGGCATCAGGTGCTCGACGAGCGCATCCGGCGTACCCGCCATGTCGAGAAATGGAGGATCGATGGCATGGTGCGCACTGATACGGGCGGCAACCGCCTGCGCCTCCGCAGCTGTCTCGCGGATCACGGGTTGCCGAAAGGCCACGGTGCGCTCGATCTCCGAGGAGTCGCGCCCTGCGACCTCGCAGTGTGCGAGGAGGTCTCGCTCTCGTTCGGCTATGAATTCAGGTGGACCGATCATGTTGCACATGTCCCCGTATTCGGCGACCAGTCGAAGGGTGACCTTCGCTCCTGACCCAGCGATCATGATGGGGAGGTTGCGCTGCACCGGTGGAGGGTTGTTCAGTGTCTCGAGCATCGAATATCGGGGGCCGCTTGCCGAAGGCCGTGTCCCGTCGAGCATGCCACGCATCACCGGGAGTGCCTCGCGCAGCCAGCGGAGACGCTCACCGAATCCGTCGCCGAACTCCAACCCGTACTGCCGGTGCTCCTCTCCGGCCTATCCAGCACCCACTCCGAGGATCGCCCGGCCACCGCTGATGTGGTCAAGGGTCGTGACCATCTTCGTGAGCACCGCAGGGTTGCGTAGCGTGATGGGGCTGACCAGCAAACCCAACGTTGCGCGTGACGTGGCCCGGGCGACAGCCGCTAGGCACATCATCGCCTCGAGGATGTCCCCGTCGCCATTCCCACCGGGCACCGTGGGAAGCACATGGTCGGGAGTCCACAGGGAGTCGTATCCGAGGTCCTCGGCGAGAGTCATCGAAGCGATGTAGTCGTTCCATGTTGTGCTCTGGCTGAAGCAATCGGCTCCGAGCTTCACCCCGTCGGCCATCTCCGTTCTCCTGTTCGGCTGTGAGCACCGCACAGCCACTGAGCCACGACGCGTTGCGATCGGAGGCAGTATTCGTGCGGATGGCGGCTCCGAATGGCCGCGGGACTTCATCGGCGAGCAGCTGCAACCCTGGGCGAAGTCCTGATCCTTCCAACCTGCCTCGAGCAGAACCCTGGCGGCCTCGATCGGGCTTCACGGTGACGAGCCAGCGACCCTGCGCCGCAGAGATCGGCACATCTGAGTTGTGGTGGCGGCTACCGTCGTCTTCATGAGTCGGCTGGATGTTGAGGGTCTGCCAGCACCGGTGCAGCGCGGATTGAGCCGGGCGGGCGTGGTGAACGGCGAAGTGCCCACCGCCGCAAGGGTCCTTCAAGAGGGCAAAATCCGCACAGCTTCCGATGGCCGTTGGCTCCGGTTCACAGCCCAAGAGGACTACACGCTGGACAGGCCGGGTTTTCTATGGAACGCATCGTTGCTGTCTGCAGGCGTTCGGGTCGGACGGGCGACTGATTCGCTCGTGAACGGTCGTGGCCGAATGCGGGTGAAGCTGTTCGGGGTATTCACCGTTGTCGACGCCTCCGGGGACGAGATGGACCAAGGATCGCTGATGCGGTGGCTGAACGAATCGATGTGGTTCCCGGCAGTCTGGGCGACAGAGGTGATCTCGTGGGAGCCAGTCGACGAACACGTCGCAATTGGCACTGTTGCCGTGGATGGGCTGACGGTCAGCGCCGAGTTC
>CAJQOW010000149.1 GCA_905480055.1 uncultured Acidimicrobiia bacterium | reverse complement strand
CTTCCCGACACCACCCTTCCCGCTGCTGACAGCGATGACGCGCGTGGCCGGATTGACCGCTGTCGGCGAGGCAGTCTCGCGCGCATTCATGCGGGCTCGCTCCATGAGCGTCGAGCGCTGGTCCTGGGTCATGACCGTGGTCCGGATATCGACTGATTCGACACCCGGCAGTGCCCCAACCCTTCGCTCGATGTCCGACTCGATCTGGCCCCGCATCGGACACGAAGCGATGGTCAGCGCAAGCCCCACAGAGACTTCGGTGCCATCGATGAGGATGTCACCGACCATCCCGAGATCCACGATGTCGGTGTGGAGCTCAGGATCAATGACGTTGCCAAGCGCCGTGCGAATTTCTGACTCGGTGGCCATCGTCGGAGGGTATCAACGCAGAGGCTCGGCGCTGACGAGCCGAAGGTGGGGGGAGTTGTGAGTTATGAGTCCTGAGTTGCGAGCCTTGAGCCTTGAGCCTTGAGCCTTGAGTTCTGAGTCCCCCTTTCAAGGGGGACGGCAGAGGAGCGCAAGCGAAAGAACGCTCGGCGTTCTTCTACGGGCCGCTTGCGGCCCGCACGATGCAGGGGGATGGTCTCACAGCAGGGTGGTGCCACGTTCGTGTTCGCAGGCTCACGCGCCCCCCTGGCTCACTGCGTTCACCCGTCCCCCCTGAAGGGAGGACTCAGAACTCAGAACTCATCACTCGGAACTCCTTCACGTTGTCAGTCCCCCTTTCAAGGGGGACGGCAGAGGAGCGCAAGCGAAAGAACGCTCGGCGTTCTTCTACGGGCCGCTTGCGGCCCGCACGATGCAGGGGGATGGTCCCGCAGCGGGGCGGTGCCACGTTCGTGTTCGCAGGCTGACGCGCCCCCCAGGCTCAGTGCGTTCGCCCGTCCCCCCTGAAGGGGGGACTCGGAAATCCGTTTCGGGAACCGAAATTCGCATCTACACTGTCCCATCCCAACGCACCCTGATCATGGAGGCACCCGTGACTGCACCCGAAACAACTCGCATTGAGGGCGTCAAGCTCACGTCTGGCGCCGCCAGCAAAATCAAGTCCCTGATGGAATCCGAGTCCGACGACATGTTCCTTCGTCTCGGCGTGAAGCGATCCGGTTGCTCCGGGTTCGCCTACGACATGTTCTTCGACTCCACCGTCGACCCATCCGACATCGTCAATGAGACCGACGGCGTCAGGGTTGTCGTGGACGCCCAGAGCGTCTCGATGGTCGAGGGCGCAACGATTGACTTCAACGACAGCGGCCTCGAAGGTGCAGGCTTCGCCATCGACAACCCCACCGCTACCGGTGGCTGCGGCTGCGGCAAGAGCTTCTGCTAGCCGGGGCTTCGCCCCGGAGTAGCTCGTACTTGGTACCTGGTACCTAGCTCGGACCCCGCACACGCGTCCAAGGTCTGCGAGAATTCGTAGACCAGTTTCGCGAGGAGAGCCGAGGCCCCATGCCCAAGATCATTCACGACGCGCCGTCCGGGCCAGAGCCATTGGGGCCGTACTCGATTGTCACGGAGGCGAACGGGTTCGTGTTCTGCTCCGGCATGGTGCCGATCGACCCCGCCAGCGGAACCGGTATCGAGGGTGACATCGGCGCCCAAACCGATCAGGTGATGCGCAACATCGGTGCGGTGCTCGGTGACGTCGGCCTCACCTATGACGACATCGTCAAGACCACCATCTTCCTTTCCGACATCGGCGACTTCCCTGCCGTGAACGCCGTGTACGGCGAATACGTCGGGGAAGCCAGACCTGCACGATCCACCATCGAAGCAGGCGCGCTCCCCGGTGGCTTCTCGGTCGAAATCGAGTGCATCGCTGCTCGCTGAACCATCTCTCAACCCTCGGAGGTACCCATGAAACGTGACGCTGTTCTGAATGCCCTCGGAATCACGGACACCGTGTCCGGTGTCTATGCAGGCGGCTGGCTGGGGGGTGGTGGTCCCGAGATCGAGTCCTTCGACCCTACGACCGGCGAACGCATCGCATCCGTCCGCGAGGCGGACCTGAACGACTACGAGGCAGCTGTCGCGGCGGCGCAGTCCGCGTTCGAAGAGTGGAGAATGCTCCCGGCACCGGCCCGTGGCCAATACGTGCGCGCCATCGGCGATGCCCTCCGCGAGTACAAGGAGCCGCTCGGCGCACTCGTCTCCATGGAGATGGGCAAGATTCGTGCCGAGGGAGAAGGCGAAGTCCAGGAGATGATCGACATCGCCGATTTCGCAGTTGGCCTGTCCCGCCAGCTCTATGGGCTCACCATTGCGTCGGAACGGCCGCGTCACCGGATGTATGAACAGTGGCATCCGCTCGGCACCATCGGCATCATCTCGGCATTCAACTTTCCGGTTGCCGTGTGGTCCTGGAACGCCTTCATTGCTGCTGTATGCGGCGACTCGATGATTTGGAAGCCATCGCACACGACACCGCTGTGTGCGGTCGCAGTGCAGAAGATCACCCACGAAGTGATGGACGGCACCGGGTTCGAGGGCGTGTTCAACCTCACCGTCGGAGACGTCGATCCGGTGGGGAACGCGTTGGTTGCTGATACCCGGATTCCGTTGATCTCGGCCACAGGATCGACCCGTATGGGGCGGCATGTTGGAACCGAGGTCGCCAAACGCCTCGGCCGATCGCTGCTCGAACTCGGTGGCAACAACGCCATCACCGTGATGGACGATGCAGACCCCGAGCTCGCCGTTCGAGCGGCGTTGTTCGCCGCAGCAGGAACCACCGGCCAACGTTGCACGTCGCTGCGGAGGTTGATTGTCCACAAGGACATCGCCGACGACCTCGCTAAGCGTCTCGTCGACGCCTACGCCACGATTCCCGTTGGCGATCCGCTCGATGAGAACACGCTCGTTGGTCCGCTCATCAACCAACAGGCGGTGGAAACGACCAAGGCTGCAGTCGAGATCGCCCTCGAGCAGGGTGGAGAGCTGCTTGCGGGTGGTCGTGAGATCGAGGGGCCCGGCTGCTTCTTCGAGCCGACGCTCGTTCGGATCCCTGCGGACGCACCCATCGTGCAGGACGAAACATTCGGACCGTTGATGTATCTCATCGAGGTCGACTCGCTCGAGCATGCAATTGCCGTTCAGAACGGCGTCCCGCAGGGACTGTCGTCTGCGATCTTCACCGACTCGGTGCGAGCATCGGAGCAATTCCTGTCGGCCGAAGGCTCAGACTGTGGCATCGCCAACGTCAACATCGGAACCTCAGGTGCAGAGATCGGAGGCGCATTTGGCGGCGAGAAGGAGACCGGTGGCGGGCGAGAAGCCGGCTCGGACTCCTGGAAGGCCTACATGCGCCGCCAAACCGTCACCATCAACTGGTCGAAGGATCTACCGCTCGCTCAAGGCATCGAGTTCGGCTAGAGAGCCTCGGAGCCTCGGAGCCTTGGAGCCTTGGAGCCCCGGAGCCCCGGACTCACAGCTCACGACTCCAACGGGGGAGTTGTGAGTATTGAGTCCTGAGCCTTGAGTCCTGAGCCTTGAGTCCTGAGCCTTGAGTCCTGAGCCTTGAGTCCTGAGCCTTGAGCCCTGAGCTCGGAGTTGGGAGTTGGGAGTCTTGGGTCTGCAGTCCCCCCTGAAGGGGGGACTCACAACTCTGGACTCAAGACTGATAGTGGGGTTCTGAGTTCTGAGTTCTGAGTTC
>CAJQOW010000148.1 GCA_905480055.1 uncultured Acidimicrobiia bacterium | reverse complement strand
TGTGCGAGGGATTCTCTGCGTTTTTGTCCTGTTTGCACGAGCGGGGGTTTCTGCCTTTTGTGGGCAGCTTGCTGCTTGTCACCCTTTCTGGCAAGGCAGTAGCGCCGGTTCAAATCCGGTCGGGGCTACGCGGACTCGCCTTTGGCGAGTCCAATGGAGAAATCCCTCGCTGTGCGAGGGATTCTCTGCGTTTTTGTCCTGTTTGCACGAGCGGGGGTTTCTGCCTTTCGTGGGCAGCGTGCTGCATGCTTGTCCTCCGGCAAGGCAGTAGCGCATCCCGATCTCTCTCCCGCTCAAGCGGGGGAGATGGGTCGGCGGAGCCGGCTCAGAGGGGGAACGTCTTGCGACAATGCGCCTGCGGGCGTCTCAGTCGATGGGTCCGGTCCGGTCGGGACTACGCGGACTCGCCTTTGGCGAGTCCGATGGAGAAATCCCTCTCTGTGTGGGGGATTCTCTGCGTTTGGGTCTTGTTTGGTGACTGGGGTCTCGCCTTTCGTGGGCAGCGTGCTGTGCGGCTGGCTCTTCTCGATCATGGGTGGACCACGAATCCTCAGCTTGTCGAGGTATCCGTGCTCACCATGTCGACGAGTTCCTGTCCCACCGCATCACCTTCGATGCCTGGGACAGCGTCGTCACCCCGGTCGAACCCAAGTAACGTCAACCGCGCAGCGGCATAGTCGAGCGCCGATCGGCGCGGAAGCGAGTTTGAAGTGATCAAGAACCTGAACATCGACACTGAGGGCTACGACCTGAGTGCTGATCTGAGATCGCGTATCCAGGATCGTATCGGAGGGCTCGACGAGTTCATGAGCACCCTTGATCGCGGTCATGTAACGGTGTCCTGGGAGGGTGGCGAAAACCACGAGACACGTATCAGAGCTCAGGTATCCGGATCGGGCAATCGATTCGAGGCATCCGATACGGACTGGAAGGCTGAAACGGCCATCGACAAGACTCGATCGAAGCTGGAGTCCCAGATCAAGCGAACCCACGACTCCAAGATTTCGACGCGCGACGAACGAGACTGATAGATGCGACGCTGTGCGGGGATTCCCTGCTGTGGCTCCTGCGTGCAGGGGCGGAGGTGTGTGCGTTTCCCCGGCAGCGTGATGTTTGTGACGGTGCCTGGCAAGGCGATAGCACATCCCTGGCTCCTCCCGCTCAAGCAGCGGAGATGTGGCTGTCTGGCGGGATCAGCGGGGTCGGTCCTACAGCATGGCGCTTGTGGGCGTCTCGGCCGATGAGTTCTGCCCGTTCGGGCTGTGTGTGAGCGCCTCCAGCGAGCACCATCGAGAAGTCCTCGCGTTGCGAGGTGTATCCGGCATCTGTTCCCGTGCTTGATGGAGTGGGCGTGTGTGTGGCGGTAGGGTGGTCGCCTCGGATGGGAAGGGCGTATGTCGGGCGGATTACTGCTGGCCGTGTTGTTTGCGGCGTATGCGCTGTTCTCACGCCGATTGTCCCGCAGTTCATTCACCGGGCCGATGCTGTTCACGGCGGTCGGACTCTTTGCCGCATGGGTAACCCTCGAGGAAGGCGCTCTCCTCTCGAGCTTTGCGCTCCAGCTGGAGAGCGATGTCGTGCAGACACTGCTGGAAGGCACCTTGGTGATCATCCTCTTCTCGGATGCTGCGCTCATCGATGTCCGACGTGTCAGACGAACGGCGTTCCTGCCGACGAGGTTGCTATTGATTGGCCTCCCCCTGACGATGGTCCTCGGCACCGTCATAGCCATGCTGCTCGTCCCAGGCATCGGGCTGTGGCCGGCAGCCATCATCGCGATCATTCTCTCTCCCACAGACGCCGCGCTTGGTCAGGCGGTGGTGGCGAACGAGGAGGTGCCAGACCTAGTTCGGCAGGGGCTGGGTATCGAGAGCGGACTCAACGACGGTCTTGTGGTCCCTTTCCTTGCGATCGCTTTGGCTGCGGCGAACTCCGAGATGCAGACAGCGAGCGAGATCCTCGACCTGTTCGTCAAGGAAATCGGCTTCGCCGTGGCCGTTGGTGCTGCGATCGGATGGTTCGGGGCGTGGGCGGCACGGCATGCAACCGCCAGGGGTTGGATCGGGCGTGAGGGCAGGCAGGTTCTCGTTGTTTTCCTGGCGATCCTCTGTGCGATCGCCGCTGAACAGGTGCATGGCAGCGCATTCATCGCTGCCTTCGTCGGAGGGATGGTCTTCGGAGAGGGTGTCCGGCGGTCCTTCCCGGACATCTGCCACTTCTCGGAGGGTGTAGGGCACTTGATGACCATGCTGACGTTCTTCGTCTTCGGTGGATTGATTCTCTATCCCACTCTCGGGATCGTTGGTTGGCAGGCATTGCTGTATGCCATCCTGAGCCTCACCGTGATTCGGATCATCCCGGTGCTGATTTCGCTCGTAGGAACCGATCTCGAATTCCCGACGAAGCTCTACATCGGGTGGTTCGGTCCGAGGGGGCTCGCTTCGTTGGTGTTCATGGGCACGGTGATCGTGAGTTCGGATCCATCGTTTGCGCCGACCGTGTTCAAGGTTGGCGCCACCACGGTCGGCCTTTCGGTACTGCTCCACGGCATCACTGCGTGGCCCGCGTCCAACCGATATGCATCGTGGTACAACCGGGCTGAGGACATGTCTGAAGACGACATGGTGGAAAGCAGCGATGTCGAAATGATGCCAGGCCGACGGCTCGATGGCCGGTTCGGCATGGTGGGCGATCTCGACGACGACTAGATCACTGCGCCGTCCGCGACCAGATCTGGTCGCTGGTCGGCCTCTCCCTTTGCTGGCCACAGGGCCACCGCCCGCTCGGCCATGGCCGTGATCGTGAGAGACGGATTGACGCCGAGGTTCGCACCGATGGCTGCGCCATCGATGACATGCAGGCCGTCGTGCCCGAACACCCGATGGAACTGGTCGATCACTCCAGATTGAGGGTCCGCTCCAATAGTCGCTCCGCCGAGGATGTGTGCTGTCGTTGGGGTGTCGAAGAGCACTTCGTTGATGGATCCCATTGCGGTGCCGTCCATCACCTTGGCCGCGATACGGGCGGCGTCGTTCGCCTCGGGGATGTACGTCGGATTTGGTTCTCCGTGCCCTTGCTCGGTCGTGAGGCGGGCGCCGAAGAGGCCTCGCTTGAGCTTCATCCGCAGACTGTTGTCCTTGCTCTGCATCACCAGCAGGATCACGGAACGTTCCGACCATCGCCACACCGACAGCGACCGCAGGAATGTCAGGGGAGCCTTCGCGACCCGGCGCAGGAACCGCACTTGGCGCGGTACGCTTCCCCCTCCATCGACAAGGATCGTCGACAAGAGACCCATGGCATTCGAGCCTCGCCCATACCTCACGGGTTCGACGTGTGTGTCCCCCGCAAGATGGATCGACGAGGTGATCGCGATGCCGCTCGAATAGTCCACGGTCCGGTTGCGAGCGACCGCACCGACGAGTGCCTCGCTGTTGGTTCGCGTCTGGTAGCCGAGGCGATTCGAGATGCTGGGAAGCCTGCCACGATCCGCAAGCTGGAGCAGGAGGCGTGTCGTACCAAGAGCTCCAGCGGAGAAGATCACGTGGTCTGCCGTGTAATGCGACCGGGCTCGAGACAGGCCCGGACGGCGTGCCGTGACGAGCCACCGATCGTCCACTCTCGCGACGTCGACGACCTGTTGCTGTTCGTGGACAGCCGCTCCATTGCGCTCAGCAAACCACAGATAGTTCTTGTCGAGCGTGTTCTTGGCATTGTGCCTGCATCCGACCATGCAGTTACCACACCCGATGCAACCGGACCGGCTTGGTCCCTCCCCGTCGAAGAACGGATCGTCTACTTCGACGCCAGGCTTTCCGAAGTACACCGCAACCGGCGTGGGCATGTAGGTGTCAGAAACACCCATCCGGTTCGCTACCGACCGGATCATGACATCGGCTGGGGTGTCCATTGGGTTCGCAACCACACCGAGCATCCTTCGAGCAACGGCGTACCACGGTTCGAGTTCAGTCTGCCAGTCAGTGATCGAGGCCCACTGGGGATCCTCATAGAAAGCATCGTGGGGTGTGTAGTGCGTGTTGGCATAGACGAGCGAACCTCCGCCGACGCCGGTACCGGAAAGGATCATGATGTCCCGCAGCAGG
>CAJQOW010000147.1 GCA_905480055.1 uncultured Acidimicrobiia bacterium | reverse complement strand
CGGTCGGTGGGAGGAGGGTCGGCAACCGAATGTCAAAGAGGACAAGGGGACCAAGCTCCTCGCCATCGAGATCAACGAGGCGTCAGCCAAGGTGAGGACGGGCCCACCAGGGGATGACGAGGAAGACATGTCGTCCGGAATCTGGGCTGGCGTCATCCCGGTCGCAACGGTCGCTGGTCAACCAATCCCTGCGCCAGATCTCGAACCCGGCATCGAGCTGCCACCTTCGGTGATCGACTATTCCACGTGATGTCTCGCGTTCCTGGCGAGGGCGACGCCGAGGTCAATGAGTTCGTAGAGCATCTCGCGTTCACCGCGGTCCTCAATGACGGGACGCAAGTTCGCGTGAGGCCGATTGCACCCAAGGACAGGGAACGGCTCGCCGAGGGATGGAAGGGCCTTTCGGCGAGATCGCGCTACCTCCGGTTCATGCAGGCGAAGACGACCCTCAGCGAGGCTGACCTGACCTATCTGACCGAGATTGACTACAGCAATCACTTCGCCTGGGCCGCTGAGACGCTCGACACACCGGATCCACCTGGAGTAGGGATTGCCAGGTACATCCGTACCGAGGACGACCCCACCGTTGCGGAGGCAGCGCTTGCCGTGGTGGACGATCGGCAGCGTCAAGGACTCGGTCGCATCCTTCTCCAAGCGCTGTCCGATGCAGCGCGTGACAATGGAATCGAACGGTTCCGAGCCTATGTCGCCTTGTCGAACACGCAGGTCCTCGAGTCGCTCACGGCCATCGGTGCGACCCGCTCCGACGTTGAGGGCGGAATGGTGCAGCTGGAGCTACCCGTGCCGACCCAAGCCGTGGATCGATCAACGATGTACGAAGCCCTCCGCACCGTTGCCACAGTTGGCTAGCCAGCGTTCGTTTGATCCCGCCAGGCCAGCCATTCCTTGACGGGCCCCATGTCGTAGTCAGGACCGTTCAGGCCAATCGTGAACTCAACGGCGCCCGCTTCATGCCAGGCGTCGGCTTGGTCGATGTGGGCCGGGTTCACACCCACCGAACGTTCGATCTCGCTGGGGTCCCTGCCAACCTTTGCGCACCACTCGTCGAGCACGGTGTTCTTGTGGGCGAATGTGGGGACATCGCCGAATCCATGCCAGATGTCTGCGTTCTCAGCCACGATCCTGAGCGTCACCTTCTCACCGCCGCCACCGATGAGGATGGGAAGTGGTCCGGTCGGCTGTGGGTCGAGCTGGGACAGGCGGGCCTTGATCACCGTCATCGCCTCATCGAGGGCATGGAGACGACCGATAGCGGTGCCGAACTCGTAGCCGTACTCGTCGTAGTCCTTCTCGAACCAGCCTGAACCGATCCCGAAAATGAGCCTCCCGCCGGAGATCACGTCGACCGTCCTTGCCATGTCAGCGAGGAGCTGTGGGTTGCGGTACGAGTTGCAGGTGACGAGGGCACCGAACTTGATCTTCTCCGTGGATTCCGCCCACGCCCCGAGCATGGTACAGCACACGAAGTGTTTGCCATCGTTTGCACCGCCGCCGTGTGCCTCGCCGCCGTACAGCGGGTAGAAGTGATCCCAGTTGTAGAGGACGTCGACACCGAGTTCCTCGGCTTTCGCCGCCGCCCTGCGAATGTCGCCGTAGTCGGCATGCTGTGGGTGAATCTGGGCTGCAATACGAACCGGGGCCATGGCTTCCTCCTGAGCGACGGTGGTACGTGGCAACACTAAGCGAGCCACGAGCCGAGTTGGACGGAAGAGTCTTGAGCTCTGAGTTCTGAGTTCTGGGCCATGAGCCATGAGCCATGAGCATGTCTGCTGATGGCTGATGGCGGCCATGGGTCCTACTAGCGTCCTTCGGATGACTGACATCACCATCCGTCCCGTGACCGAAGACGAGTACCCGGCCTTTGTGACCGCCTTCATGGAGGGATTCTCGGAGGATCTTCCCTCGGAATCATTCGTCGGCATCGAGCGCATCCTCCTCCCACCGGACCGGACGCTTGCAGCTTTCGAAGGCGATGACATCGTCGGCACCTTCGGTGGCTTTGACCTGTCGGTGACCGTGCCGGGAGGCCGATCGATGCCCATGGAAGGCACCACGGTGGTGACGGTGTTTCCCACACATCGACGGATGGGGCTGTTGCGCAGGATGATGGCCGAGCACCTCGACAATGCCGCCGGGGCCGGATACCCGATCGCTGGACTCTGGGCCTCCGAAACGGACATCTACGGACGATTCGGATACGGGATCGCTACGCACCTTCGATCGCTGAAGGTGTCGTCACCGAAAATCGCATTCCGCGACGGCGTCGAGATCGATCGCGTGCGACGGATTACCCAGGAGCAGGCGGCGAAGGAGCTCCCGCCTGCCTATGCCGCCATGCGAGCTCAAACCCCCGGAATGCTTGCACGCAGCCCGGAGTGGTGGGAGCACTACGTCCTCGCTGATGAGGAATGGATGCGCAAGGGCAAGACCAAGCGCAGATACGTCGTCCACGACGGCCCGAACGGTGTCGATGGCTATGCCTCATACCGGAGCAAGGGAGGCGAGAGCGACGACGGCCACGACAACGGGACTGTGCATGTGGTCGAGGTCATAGCGGCGACGCCCAGGGCGGAGGCCTCGCTGTGGTCGTACCTGACGCACATTGACGGAGCCCCGAACGTGGAATCGTGGAACACTCCGGTCGACGGAACCCTTCGACACATGGTCAAGGAGCCGAGGCGTGTGCGTGTGACGGCCGTCTCGGATGCGCTGTGGATTCGCATCCTCGATGTCGCCGCTGCGCTCAGTGGGCGACAGTACGAGGAGGATGGCTCGGTCTCGATCACCGTCACCGATCCGTTCCGGCCTGGCACCTCGGGCTCGTACCGAATCGACGTCGCAGACGGGCAGGCAACCGTCACACCGTGCGATGAGGGCGACATCGGTATGGATATCGAGGTTCTTGGTGCTGCGTTCCTCGGTGGAGCCGATGCGCTTGCGTATTGGCGTGCGGGGAGGATCGACGGATCCCTTCAGGATGTGTCCATGTTCCATCGTTTGTTCCGCACGATTCGCGCCCCCTGGATCGACACCGTCTTCTGATCGGATGTAGCCGGCGTACATCCGGATTTACCGATTCGACCGAGAGGTGATACCTTTTCCGCTCCCTCCGGGGTGGTGGGAGGAGCTGGTGGCACGCGGCCTCGCACCACGAACCCCGCTCGGACGAAAGAGGATGCCATGCTGTCAAGCTTCCCGCTATACGACCCACACCTCCAACACGACGCATGTGGCGTTGGGTTCGTCGCGGATCGCTCAACGAACGCATCGCACCGAATCGTCAAGCTGGGCGTGACCTGCCTCCACAACCTCGACCATCGCGGAGCTCGCTCAGCAGATGGGACGGGTGACGGCGCAGGCATGATGACGAGGGTGCCCTACCGCCTGTTGGAGCGAGAGCTTCGGGTGCAGAGCATCGCCGCTCCCGAACGCGATCGGCTGGGGCTCGTCATGGTCTTCCTGCCGAGATCGGCAACCGACGAGGCGCGCAGGACGATCGAGGGCTCGCTGCGGGAGCGGGACGTCGAAGTGTTGTCGTGGAGAACGGTCCCGATCGGTATCAACGTGCTGTCGCCGACGGCGAAGGCCTCGCTCCCCGTGATCGAGCAAGCAATCGTCGCTTCCCGTCGATCCATCGAAACTCAGGATGCCTTTGAGGATGCGCTCTTCCTTGCTCGCAAAGCGATCGAGCGCCAGGACATCGACGGACTCGATATCGTGTCCGCATCGTGCCGCACTGTCGTGTATAAGGGCCTGTTCACCGCCGATGTTATCGAGGAGTTCTACTGGGATCTTCGAGATCCCGTGTTCGAGTCGGACTTCGCCGTGTTCCACCAGCGGTACTCCACCAACACCCATCCATCGTGGGAGCTGGCACAACCATTCCGTGTGCTCGCCCACAACGGCGAGATCAACACGGTCCAGGGCAACCGTGCGTGGATGGTCGCCAGGTCCAACGACCTCGGCGACAGCGTGTGGGGCCAACGTACCGCTGAGATCGCACCGCTGGTGCGGCCGGGGATCGGAAGCGACAGCGCAAGCCTCGACGAGGCAACCGAGGTGCTGGTTCGCGCAGGTCGCGATCTCGCCCACGTCAAGGAGATGCTCATCCCCCAGGCGTGGGAGAACGTCCGCGACCTCGACCCGGAGTTGCGGGCCTTCTACGAGTACCACGCCTTCCTGGTTGAGCCGTGGGACGGGCCAGCAGCCATAGCGGCCTCGGACGGACGTACCGTGATCGCAGGCCTCGACCGCAACGGCTTGCGCCCGGCACGCTGGACGGTGACGCCCGATACGGTGCTCGTCGCATCCGAGGCTGGTATTGCGCCAGAGGTCGAGATACTCGCCTCAGAGACCGGACAGCTCGGACCTGGTGAGGTGTTCGAGGTTGACCTCGAGGCTGGCACCTACGCAGTGTCTGACGAGGTGAAGCAGCGCCTTGCTTCCAAGGCACCGTACGCCGATTGGATCGATACGCAGACGCACTACGTGTCGGATCCGTTCGATGACATCGAAGAATTCCGGTTCGACCCCAAGGCCCTCGCCAAGGTGTTCGGCTACACGGCAGAGGAGCGCAGGTTGTTGCTCCAACAGATGACCGAGGGCAACGAACCGATCCTGTCCATGGGACACGACACCGGTGTTGCTGCACTTTCGACGCTTCCGCAACGGATGAGTCGCTACTTCCAGCAGTCATTCGCCCAGGTCACGAACCCGCCCATGGATCCGATTCGAGAGAACCTCGTCATGTCGCTGCGTACCTACGTTGGTCGCCACGGATCGTTGCTCGAGGAAACCCCCCAGCAGGCGCACATGGTCGAACTGGCGTCGCCCGTGCTTTCGAATGCTGATGTCGAAGATCTGGCATCGTCGGATGACCCGGCGTTCGCGTCTGCATGGATCGACATCCTTTTCGACCCCGCTGGCGGTTCCGACGGGATGGTCCGGGCGCTGCGCGAAGTGTGCGCCGAGGCCGAGGCTGCCGTCGCAAACGGAGCAACCATCGTGTTGCTGTCCGACCAGGCGACGGATGCCAGGAACGCACCGATCCCCGTGGTGCTGGCCGTGGGAGCTGTGCACCATCACCTGATCGACACCGGCCATCGCCTGCACGCTTCGATCATCGCCGTATCCGGAGAACCGAGGGATGCCCACGACCTTGCGTGCCTGATCGGATTTGGCGCCGCCGCCGTGAACCCGTACATCGCCATCGACCAGGTCCAGACCATGGCTGCGAATGGTGAGGTCCCGGCCGGAGTTGTCGAAGCGCAGGAGAACTACCGCAAGAGCCTCGAGAAGGGGCTCATGAAGATCATGTCGAAGATGGGCATCTGCACCGTCAAGTCCTATCGCTCGTCAGAGCTCTTTGAGGCAATCGGGCTCGACGACGAGGTGTGCGATACCGCATTCCGATATGTGTCACGGCGCATCGGCGGTATCGGCTTTGATCGCATTGCAGCCGACGTCATCGAGCGTCATGCACGACTCACCGGCGAGGGCGAAGAAATCGAGGGGTACTACAAGCACCGCAGGGGCGGCGTGCCGCACATCGCAGCTCCGAGAACCGTCCTCGCCATCCAAAAGGCTGTTCGCTCGGGCTCGATGGACGAGTACGACAAGTATCTCAAGCTTGTCGAGGAAGACCGTCCCGTGATGGAGCTGCGGGATCTGCTCGAGATTGCGCCACTCGGCCCACCCGTTCCGATCGAGGAGGTCGAGCCCGCACCTCGCATCATGCGGCGCTTCGTCACCGCTGCCATGTCAATGGGTGCGCTCTCCAAGGAAACCCATGAGGATCTCGCCGAGGCGATGAACCTCATCGGAGCGCTCTCCAACTCCGGGGAGGGCGGAGAAGACCCGGCACGCTTTGGTACCTCGAAGAACTCGGCGATCAAGCAGGTAGCAAGTGGACGGTTCGGCGTGACGCCGGGCTATCTCGCATCCGCAGAGGAATTCCAGATCAAGATGGCTCAGGGTTCGAAGCCAGGTGAGGGCGGTCAGCTTCCTGGCCACAAGGTGACCGCAGAGATCGCCCGTCTGCGTCACACCGAACCAGGTGTCACGCTCATCTCGCCTCCTCCCCACCACGACATCTACTCGATCGAGGACCTGGCCCAGCTGATCTACGACCTCAAGACGTTCAAGCCGCTGGCCCGAGTTTCGGTGAAGCTCGTCTCTGGCCCCGGGGTCGGGACCATTGCCGTTGGTGTGGCAAAGGCATCCGCCGACGGCGTCACGATTTCGGGAAGCGGTGGAGGCACGGGAGCATCCCCGCTCGTGTCGATCAAGCATGCGGGGTCGCCATGGGAGATCGGCCTTGCCGAAGCTCACCAAGCGCTGGTGGCCAACGGGCTCAGGGCCTCGGTGACCGTCGAGACCGATGGCGGAATCCGCACGGGCAAGGATGTCGTCGTTGCGTCGATGCTCGGCGCTGAGCGCTACGGCTTTGGAACACTTCCGCTGATCGCCCTTGGCTGCAAGATGGTGCGCCAGTGCCATGAGAACACCTGCCCGGTCGGCATCGCAACGCAGCGAGAGGATCTTCGTGCCAAGTACACGGGAACCGTCGATCAGGTCGTGCAACTGTTCACCCTGATCGCAGAGGATGTCCGCCGGACGCTCGCCTCCATCGGGGCGCGCTCGCTCACCGAGATCGTCGGCAGGGGTGACCTGCTCACAGCCTCCGACGGCGGCGTGGGGGAGGACCTTGCCAGTCTGCTCGTGCGAGCCGACGTCGGCGAAGATCGTTCGTTCCGTCGCTTGGTGCGGTCACCGCTCGGCGAACAGCTCGCTAAGATCGGCAGGGCTGACCTTCGAGGCGATGGGCCACAATCCGTTGCCTATCCCATC
>CAJQOW010000146.1 GCA_905480055.1 uncultured Acidimicrobiia bacterium | reverse complement strand
CGACGACAACCGGTTCTGGCTCGGTGACATCAGGCAACTTTTCCCCGTCGCTTCAACATGGCATTGGCCTCGCCTACGTCTCTCCACCTCCTGCAGAAGACGATGAGATCACCATCGAAATCCGCGGCAAGCAGGTCGCTGCGGCTCGATCGTCGCTTCCGTTCATCGAACGATGACCCTTGCACCGGGTGGCGAGGAGATCACCCTCGTCTCCCGACTCGCGTGGAGTCAACCGCCCACTGAGGTTCGGTCCGACTCCACGGTTGAGGTGCCCCACCTGAGAGGAGTACCCGTAGCCGGTCACGCTTTCAGTTCGGACCGAGCATCACGGCGACGCAGCTGGCCCAATCGAGCAGGTATCTGTGAAACCGGCGCCCCATCAGACACGGTTGACTGGCATACGGATCTGGCGGAGGCACCGCCCCACGGCGATATCGTGAGGCACGGCACATCGATCCCAGGGGGAATCGACGAGCGCACTGCATGGTTCCTCCGGATGCTGAAATCACTCGAGCAGATCCGAGGTGTGACGTCACCGATAGCGACGGAGGCTCCGTGCGGGATCCTCCTCACGCCCGGGGTACCTGCCCATCGCCTTGCTGCCGCCGTCCGACAGTTTCCCGGAGCCATCGATGTCCTTCCGGCGAGACTCGCTGAGTTCCCGGGTGGAATCCAGCTCAGGATGACGCCAGAAGCGTGGCTCCATGCTGATGCATATGCTGGGACCGTCCGAGAGGTGCTCGAGGAGAAGGACTGAACGTGGAAACGCTTGGAATCGACATTGGAGGATCCGGCATCAAGGGTGCGCCAGTCGATCTGACGGTTGGCGAGCTGACCATGAAGCGCAAGCGGATCGCGACACCGCAACCCTCCACCCCGGAGGCTGTAATCGCCGTCGTCCAGGAGCTCGTGAGTCACCACCAATGGGAAGAAGCGGTCGGCATCACGGTACCAAGCGTCGTTATCGACGGTGTGGTGTGCACCGCTGCCAACATCGACGACGGATGGATCGGATTCGATGCCCAAGCTGCCTTTGAGGACGCCCTCGATCTCCCGGTTGCCGTGATCAACGACGCAGATGCGGCGGGCCTCGCAGAGGCCAGGTTCGGCGCTGCGAAGGACCACAAGGGTGTATGCCTTCTCCTGACCTTCGGCACAGGCATCGGTTCGGCGCTCCTCAACGACGAAGTTCTCTCGCCCAACTCCGAACTCGGCCATCTCAAGTTCAGGGGCATGGAGGCCGAGCAATACGCGGCAGCCAGGCTGGTCGAGCGAGACAACATGAACGTCGACTGGTGGGCAAGCCGCGTCAACGAGTTCCTCCAGCACCTCGATCTCGTGCTCACACCGAAGACGATCGTCTTCGGTGGCGGCATCTCGAAGCGCTTCGACGATTTCTCCCACTTCTTCGAAACTCGCGCCGAAGTCGTCCCAGCGGTCTTACGCAACAATGCAGGCATCGTCGGGGCGGCCATGGCTGCAGCTGAAAGGACGAGTACATGACGAATCTGCGAGCCGGGCGATGACTTCCACCACCGGAACCTTCACCGCCTACGACGACGTCGAACTCCTCACCCGCTCATGGACGATCGACGCACCCCGATACAACGTTCTGCTCGTCCACGGACTTGGCGAGCACTCCGGGCGCTGGGATGGCCCTGCGGAGCACTTCAACGCCAACGGGGCAAGCGTGTACAGCTACGACTTACGCGGGCACGGTGCGAGCGGCGGCGACCGTGTTGATCTCAACGAATTTGCGGACCTCTACCGAGACATCCAAGCGATGGCGAACGCAACCGTCGCTCCGTCCGGAAAGCCGTGGGTGCTCTACGGGCACTCCCTCGGTGGCCTCCAGTGCGCCGGATACTTGATCGACGACTGGGCGCCAGTTCCGAACCTCGCCGTGCTGACCGACCCAGCCATGGTCGCAACCCGGTCCATCGACGGTGTCCTCAAAGTCGCAGCTGGTGTTCTCGGGAGGGTGACCCCCGGCCTTTCGATCGAGAACAAGATCACGGGCGAACAGCTGTCGACGGACCCCGCCGTAGGGGAGGCCTACTTCGAGGACGACCTCGTCCAGACCAAGGCGACAGCGAGGTTCGGCAAGGCAGTGTTCGCAGAACAGGACCGCCTTGTCGCTGGTCACGGTTCGATCACTGTCCCAACGCTGGTGCTCCATGGAGCAGATGACGAACTCGTCGAGCCCGCTGCCTCTGCTGGCTTGGCACAGTCACCAGGGGTGACCCGCAAGGTCTATCCAGGGTTGCGACACGAGATCCACAACGAGCCCGAGGCGCCCCAGGTGCTCGGCGAGATCACCGACTGGATCAACTCGCACCTTGGCTGACGACGCCTCGGTGCGGTCAGCTGTTGGTTCGGTGGTCTCGCATGTCCTTTGACGTCGCGTCAGAACGCTTCCTTGGACCCCGACTGCGGTTTCGGGACGAGCGCAAGTCGGCAATGGGAACAGGAAGGGGAGCCTCTCGCCAAGCGAGCGTCAACGCCCGCCGCTGATCCCCCTCAGCTCAAACCGTACGCAGGTTTCACAACCTCATCGATGAGGCGCTTGCGCTCCGGCCACGGACCGAAGCCTGCCTCGATTGCGTTCACGGTGATGATGCCCAGATCCCCGAGTGACAGGTCATGCGCTTCTGCGGCCAAGACGTACTCGCTCGACACGGACACGCCGGACATCAACCGATTGTCGGTGTTGAGTGAGACGTTCAACCCGGCCCGATACATCGGACCGAACGGGTGCGTGGCGGCGTCAGCGTACGAAGCGGTGTGGAGGTTGGACGTGATGCAGACCTCGAGAGGCACGCGCAGGTCCCTCACCGAGCGAGCGAAGGGTGGCAGGTCCGTCAGAACACCGTCGACCACCTCGATGGCATCGGCGAGGTGTACGCCGTGCCCGATGCGATTGGCGCCACACAGGGCGAGAGCCCTCCAGATCGAATGCGGCCCGTCGCCCTCACCTGCGTGCAGCGTGAGCCCGAGCCCTGCCTCGCGCACGAGCTTGATGGCAGCCATGTGTGCATCGGGCGGAAAACCTGCCTCGGGGCCAGCGAGGTCGAAACCAACAACACCGTCATCCTTGAAGCGCACCGCAGCACGCGCCGCCAGCTCGGAATCGTCGAGATGCCGTAGAGCACATGCGATCACGTGGGCATCAATGCCGGCTTCCCTCGACGCCCGAGCGACGCCGTCGGTCGCCGCTTCGAGTACATCCTCTCGGGTCAGGCCGCCTTGGGTACACAGCCCCGGATCGAATCGCACCTCGGCATAGGCGACACCATCGGCAGCGAGGTCCTCAACGGACTCAGCAGCGACTCGCGAGATCGCCTCGGGGGTCTGCATGACGGCGATCGTGTGGACAAAGGCCTCCAGATACCGTTCGAGGGAACCCGAGCGACCCTGATAGAACCACGCCGCCAATCCTGCCTCGTCGTCCGCAGGCAGTCGATGTCCAGCTGCCTCTGCAAGATCAAGGACGGTCTCGACCCGGAGCCCGCCATCGAGATGTTCGTGCAACACTGCCTTGGGGAGTGTCTTGATCTGTGCCTGATCCATTCGGACGAAGCTAGTGGAGGTCCGGATTGCTTGCGTACACACCGGTGATCGAGCTGCTGGCAAGCACGTGGCCTTCAATCGCTGCCTCGAGCTCGGTGCGCGTGAACCCTTCATCGAGACCGAGGCTCTCAACATCAACGGCGTATACCGTGAACTCGTAGCTGTGCCGGATCGAGTCGTTCCACGGCGGTGCCGGTCCGTCGTACCCGTACCATGTTCCCTCGAGGTCAGCGTCCCCGGAGAACCACGCGGTGTAGTCGTTCGCTCCGTGCACGCCCACGATCGCAGCGTTGGCCGCCTTGCCCCCAGGCGTGACCTCGGTGCAGTGGGCTCCTTCTGCGAACTCGACCACCGTCGTGGGAATGTCGGCAAGCAGCCAGTGCGTGAAATCGACGCGCGGGAGCGACTCCGGCACCAATCGATCAGACTGGTTCACGTCATCGGGTGCACTCGGACAGTCGTGATCGATGCAGATCACCACGAACGATCGGGTGCCCACCGGAATCTCGCTCCACGCAAGGTGAGGGCTGCGGTTCTCACTGAACGCGACAGGGCCGGGGTCAGCGGGAACAGCCAGGGCGCACCGGGCCGGAATAGTGCCACCGTCGTGGAATGAATCACTGGTCAGGTTCATGACGAGATCCCTTCTGTGCTCCTAACTGCGACAATAGCGGCATGGAAC
>CAJQOW010000145.1 GCA_905480055.1 uncultured Acidimicrobiia bacterium | reverse complement strand
CGACCCAGTCACTCGCATTGAGGGACACGCAAAGATCACCATCAAACTTGACGATGACGGACAAGTAGCGGACACCCGGTTCCACGTGACGGAGTTCCGTGGATTCGAGGAGTTTTGCAAGGGCAGACCGGTGTGGGAGATGCCAAGTCTCACCGCACGCACCTGTGGCATCTGCCCCGTCAGTCACTTGCTCGCCTCATCGAAGGCCGGCGATGCCGTGATGGGCGTCCAGATACCTTCCAACGGCGCGCGGCTTCGACGGATCGCCAACATGGGCCAGATCATCCAGTCCCATGCGTTGAGCTTCTTCCACCTCAGCTCACCGGACTTCCTGCTCGGCTTCGACTCCGACCCGGCCATGCGGAATGTGTTCGGCCTGATGGAGGCAGAACCGGAGCTGGCGCGACGTGGAATCAGGCTGCGCGGTTTCGGCCAGTCGGTGATCGAAGCGATCGCAGGTCGCAAGGTCCACTCGCCAGGCATCGTGCCCGGAGGCATCGCACATCCCATGACCGAGGAGACTCGTCTCGAATTGCTCGGCGGCCTAGATGAGGCTCAGGAGACTGCCACGATGGCCCTCGAGCTGTTCATCAAGATGCTCGATGGGTTCGAGAGAGAGGTGCGGGCGTTCGGCGAGTTCCCGAGCTACTTCCTTGCCCTTGCCAACGACGCTGGCCTGTGGGAGCACTACGACGGCCATCTAAGGGTGATCGACTCGGTGGGTGAGGTCGTGGCAGACAGGGTTCCGGTGTCGGAATATCGGACGCTCGTTGGCGAGGCCTCGAACGTCGACTCCTATCTGAAGAGCCCATACTTCAAGCCTGCTGTCAAGGACGACGGCCCGATCACTGATGGCATCTACCGAGTTGGCCCGTTGGCGCGGGTGAACATGGCAGATGCGATGGGATCGCCATTGGCTGACGCAGCCCAAGCAGCGTTCAAGGAGCGTGCTGGCGGCATCGCCGCTTCGAGCTTCTTCTTCCACTACGCCAGGCTCGTCGAGGTGCTCGCCTGCACGGAGCAGATGCGCACGCTCCTCGAGCACCCGGACGTGACCGGCGCGATGGTGCGAGCCAGCGGCGGTGTGAACCATCGCAGGGCTGTGGGAGCCTCAGAAGCCCCGAGGGGCACGCTGTTCCACGAATACCACGTGGACAGCAACGGAATCTTGGACGATGTGAACATGATCATCGCCACGGGTCAGAACAACCTCGCCATGAATGCAACGGTGCACCAGATCGCCAAGGAATGGATCGATGGTCCCGAGATTCCCGAGGGAATCCTCAACCGTGTGGAGGCCGGCATCCGGGCATTCGATCCGTGTCTGAGCTGTTCGACCCACGCCATCGGCCAGATGCCCTTGGTGGTAACGCTCGTCGGCCCCGACGGCGAGACGGTGTGTGAACGCATCCGTGGCTGACGCTCTGGTCATTGGCTACGGCAACGATCTCCGGACCGATGACGGGGCTGGACGATGGGTCGCGGATCAAATCGACGAGGTGGGGATCGATGGAATCGAGGTGCGGTCCGTCGCACAGCTGACTCCGGAGCTCGCCCTCGTCGTCTCCGGACGGGACATCGTGGTGTTCGTGGATGCGAGTATCGACGCAACCGAGCTCACGGTCGAGCGAGTCGAGGCGAGTGGATCGTCGTCGGATGTGATGACCCATCACGGCAACCCAGCGACCCTGCTGTCGATGGTTCCCCAGATCGGTGACCTTCCCGCAGAGGCGTGGATCGTTTCGATACCGGCCAAGGATCTCAGCATGGGGTTCGAGATGACTGCCACGACCCAGGAGGCGGCCGAAGCAGCCGTACCGGCAATCATCGAACTCGTTTCGTGACCGCCGCGGAGCCCTTGCGGACCGGATAGTCTCGCCGCATGGATGACTACCCGGTTGCCGTCGAACTCCCCGTGGCATGGGGCGACATGGACGCTTTTGGTCATGTCAACAACACGGTGTACATCCGATGGTTCGAGACGGCGCGCATCGTCTTGTGTGAGCGGCTCGGTTTGACCATCGACCGCCCTGAGGGCCTCGGCCCGATTCTCGCCACGGTCACGTGCGACTTCGTCCGACCGGTTGAGTATCCAGCGACGGTTGTCACCAAGGCCAGGGTGACCAAGATCGGTGGGCGGAGTCTCGGAGTGGAACATGTGGTCACCTCAGGTGACGAGGTTGTCGCGAGCGGAACCGCTGTGATCGTCCTGTTCGACTACGCAGCGAGCGAGTCGGTCACTGTTCCCCAAGAGGTCCGGGACGCCGTCGCGGCCCTCGCATTGTGAGCGATACAAACGTCCTCGGTGGCCCCTTGGAGGCATGCAGCGTCGATCCGGTCACGGGGTGGTTTCGTGATGGATCGTGCCGGACCAACGAGGCCGATCGCGGTAGTCACACGATCTGTTCGGTGATGACGACCGAATTCCTCGAGCACCAGGCATCGATCGGCAACGACCTCACTACACCGATGCCACAGTTCCGATTCCCAGGGCTGGTTCCCGGTGACCGCTGGTGTGTCACCGCCCCGAACTGGCTTCGCGCCCAAGCCGAAGGTGTTGCAGCGCCGGTGGTGCTCGCAGCGACGAATGCAGCGGTCCTCGACCTGGTCCCGCTGGACATCCTGGTTGAGCACGGAGTCGATGTTCCGGACACTCCAGGGCCGCTCCTCGACTAGTCCTCCGTCGGGAGGTCGACCTCGACGCCGAGGCTGCGGAGGTAGCCCACGTCGGTTGGAAAGGCGAGCGGGGGGAGCTCGTCGAACGCAAAGAACTGGGCGTCGTCGGCGTCGTCGCCTGCCTGCAGTGTTCCGCCGGTCACGGTGCCTGCGAACCAGATGCCAACGGTCAGCTTGGCAGGGTCGTGGAAATTCGACTCGGTCCACACGGCGTCTCCGACATCGGCAATGAGGCCCGTCTCTTCCTGGAGTTCGCGGGCGGCGGCCTCTCGGATCTCTTCTCCGTAGTGGACGAACCCGGCGGGAACGGCCCAGTAGCCCTCTCGAGTCATGCCAGGCCCCCTTCGGATCAGCAGGATTCGGCCGTCCTCGTCGAAGACGACGACAGCAGCTCCAACAGCGGGGTTCCTCCAATGCACGAACCGGCATTCTGGGCAGCGCATGTGCTTGGCATCGCCGATCTGGGTCCACTCGAGTTGAGCGGTACACATCGGGCAGAAGGTGTACTCGCCGGGCCAGGCTCCATCGGGAAGAGGGTGGGTGCGCCCTGATTCGCCCTTGTGGTGGGTCTCTTCGTGATCGTGGGTCGACATCGGCACATCTCGTTTGCGAGGGTGGGTCGTCACCCTAGGGGGCGGCTTGGTCGGTACGTTGGATCGATTCCGGTGGACCCTTCTGGGTGCTCATGAGACGATGTCACCGAACCACAGGGGCGGGTGGTTGGCATGTGGATTCTGTTCAGCATCGGTGTTGGGTTCGTTGCCATCGTCATCGTCGCCGTGCTTGCGACGC
>CAJQOW010000144.1 GCA_905480055.1 uncultured Acidimicrobiia bacterium | reverse complement strand
GGGTGCCAGCGCCGAAGCCCTGAAGGATTGCCCTCCTGATCGGGCGCCTGCGCGCTTGCTGACGCGGCGACTGACGCGAGCGACAGCGCGACTGCAACCCAAAAGCTAATGAAACACTGCACGGAGAACCTCCTCGCCTACACAGGCAGCGTGGGGTCAGTCGGGCGGGCGGGGCGATACGTAATGTTTCCCAGTAGAGCTCGGCCCGCGCCTACGGCCGCACCTCAAACGCACCGACGTGGTACATGGAGTCGCGTGGTCGGCGGGCTAGGTCAGTCGGTGCTGTCCCACGAGAAATCCAATGGCAGGATCGCTGCGGCCGCAATCCCCATACCCACGAGCCCTACCCCCACTATTACGCCGACCGCGATGCCGGCTTTTGCACCTGGGCTGCGCGTGCCGCCATGTCGTCGCCCTGCTTTCTCCCGACTGCCGGCAGTGAAGTGATTGTAGTGCTCAAGGGACTCGTAGTGCGCGATGGACCTGGCACTCAGGATGTCGATGTCGGGCACTTCGGTAGCCCGCTCTTGAGAGGACAGGGACTCCTCCTGGCTCGACTGTGGGCTCGCGACTTCACCATCTGCTTGTACGCCCTTGGGCTCCCCTGCATTGGACTCGGTCTGCTCAGACGCGACACCATTGATTGCATCCGCGTCGAGGTATAGGAAGTAGCTCGACCGAACATCAAATACGGCGGCAGACGATGTTGCATATGGATAGCCAAGGCTGCCTTCGGCGTGTCCGCAGACTCAGCCGCTTGCCCCTCATCATTCACTTGCGCGCCCACGCCCAACGGCGAAGCCACCAACGCCAGAGCCAGCACAAATGCAACTACGTACCGCATGACGACCTCCTCGCCCGGTCATGGGTAACCTGGGGTCGCGGGCTGAGCCGGGGAATACGTAATTGTTTCCTGGGGAGCGGCTAGCGCCTACGGCTGCACCTCAAACGCGCCGATGTCAGTATGCGCCCTGAGAGTAGGTCAGCTCGTAGCTGTGCGAATAGACCTCGAAGATGAGGCCGAAGGGATCCTCGACGTAGCACATCCGGTAGGGCTTCTCGCCGGGGTAGTACTCGCGGATGGGCATCCGCTGCTTGCCACCATGCTCCACAATCTTGGCCACAAGTCCCTCGATGTTAGGGTCCTGCACGCAGAAGTGGAAGGTGCTCGTCTTCCAGTACTCGAAGTCCTTGGGCGCCTCGTTGTTCTTGAACTCGAACATCTCGACACCGATCTTGTCGCCCGTGGACATGTGGGCGATCTTGAACGATCCCCAGCCCTCGCCGAACACGTCGATGCACATCTGTCCGATGGGGGTGTCCGACTCCTCGGTGATCACGGTGGGCTTCATGATCTGGTACCACCCCATGACCTCGGAATAGAACTCAACGGCCTTCTCGACGTCGGGAACGGAGATCCCGATATGCGAGAACGTCCTCGGGTAGGTGCTCATTGGTGTGCCTCTCTTCGGTGTTGAGCAGTCGGTCCCTGGGCAGCGGCCCCGTGATGCGGCCTCCTTGCCGGGCTGCTGCTCGGATGGCTGGCGAGCCTAGCACCGCGGCCGAGTGGCCGCTCCTAATTCGGGGGCTCGATGGTGGGTACAGCGCCTACGGCTGCACCTCGAACGCCCCGACGTCGCACATGGTGTATCCGCTGTCAGGGCGTGGCTGTTCGCGCTGGTCAGTCGTCAGTGGTGCGCCTTCCGCATCGACGCAGTCGTCTTGGGGAATCACGTCGATGGCGACGCTGCCCACACCAAGCGCGTGCGTCTCGGTCGGCCCACCGTTGTCCGTCAGCTCGCCCAGCTTTAGGTCATCGGCGCTGACGTTGACCTGGTCGAAGCCGCAGGTGTCGCCGGGGGATTCGATGTTGTAGCCGTTGGAGGTGATCGCACCACCGCACGTGCCGTCGACGATACTGTTCGTGATGACCAAGGTCGCGTCCTCACTGTTGTAGAGCCCGCTGGGACCCTCCTCCCTGAAATAGTCCGCGTTGTTCGAGATGGTGCTTTGGGTAATCGTCAACCTTCCGCTGTTATGAACTCCGGCTCCCGAATTCGAGAATTCTTGGTAGATAGTGTTGCCCGACACCGTGCTGTTGATCACGTCAGCTACCCCGAAATTGGAGATGCCCCCGCCGTTGCCCGTGACGGTGCTGCGCACGAGCCTGAGGGTGCCTGAGTTGGATACCCCCGACCCGTCGAAGCCCGAGACGCTGCTATCTCGGATCAGGAGCGTTCCCTCGTTGGTCACCCCACCCCCATCCGCACGGACCGTTTGATCGCGAATCGTGAAGCCGTGAAGCTCCGCGCTCACGCCCGAAGCGATATCCCAGCCATCGGTCGTCAACAGCCCCCCGCCGTCGAGGATCACATCGTTTCGGATGCGGAAGTACTCCGGAACGACTGTCGGAGCGTTGCAGGCAAACTCGTGCGGTCCACCACCTTCTGCGATGGCGTCCCGGATGCCCTGCTCGGTGCAAGGGAAGCCACCCGTGCCCGACGCCTCGTTGCAGCCCATCACGCCCAGCGCCAGGGCTAGAACCAAGCTTGCAAACCACCGCATGACAACCCCCTCGCCCGCTCACGGCCAACGTGGGGTCGCTGGCTGCAGAGGGCTATACGTAATGTAATTGTTTCCTGGAGAGTGGCTAGCGCCGACGTTGCACGTCGAGTCGCCCGGACGTAGTTGTTCGTCGGCTTCGCCATCAGCGCCTTCTAAGAGTGTACGTAACCGGCAGGTCGGTTGGATGTTCTTGCTCGATGAGCGTCAGCATCGTGCCCGAAACGGTCCACCTGACGACCCAGAGGTCGGGTGGGTCGGTCGGTTCTAGATCCTCGGTGCTGGTCCCCTGTCGCAAGTACGTCATGGTCAGGGTGTCGCCGATAGTAGACCAGGCGCCTTCGCCCCGGTAAGGCGGATCATTCCCGTACGCCTCGCCAACGACGACGAAGGTGTCGTTGGCGTTGAAGGTGAACGTGCCTTCGGGGCAAACCCACTCGACCGGGACGATCACAATTTCCCCCGGACAGTCCGTCGTCATTCCACGGACCTCCATTGAGTCGAACTGCCACGTTCCTTCGAGGCCGCCCGTGCCCGG
>CAJQOW010000143.1 GCA_905480055.1 uncultured Acidimicrobiia bacterium | reverse complement strand
CGCATGGTGGATCGGTGTCGCTCGCCTCAAAGGTGGGCGTCGGCTCGACCTTCATCATCCGCATACCGCTGGTACAGGGTGACACGTAATGCGAGTGCTCATCGTTGAGGACGAGCCAGCATACGTAGAGGCGTTGCGTGTTGCGCTCGACGTCGAGGGGATCGACTCTGATGCGGTGTCAGACGGTAGAGATGCCATACGCACGTTCCGGGCCGGGCGCTTTGACGTTGTGCTGCTGGACTTGATGTTGCCGTCGGTGTCAGGACTCGATGTGCTCCGTGCGATCCGCAAGGAAGCCAAGACGCCGGTGATCGTCGTGTCGGCCAAGGACACGGAGGCTGATGTGGTGTCGGCGTTGGAACTGGGCGCCGACGACTACTTGACGAAGCCCTATTCCGGTCGGGAGCTCATCGCTAGGGTCCGAGCGGTTGTTCGTCGGTCGTCAGAGATCGAGGATGGCGACCACATCACGGTCGGAAACCTCACCCTCGATGCCAGTCGATATCAGCTGGTGGTTGAGGCTGAAACGTTTGATCTCCCCCGCAAGGAATTCGAGGTTATGTCGATGCTGATGGAGCGCCCGGGCCGCATCGTCACCAGGGATCGCATCCTCGATGAGGTCTGGGGCATGGGTTGGGGTGACACCAAGAGCCTTGATCAGCACATCAGGCGGCTGCGGCGCAAGCTCGAAACCAGTGACGACGCCCCCCGCATCGTCACGATCAGGGGCGTTGGCTACCGACTCGAAGGCGAGTGAGAGCCCAGCAGGCTCAGACTGCAGCGAGCGCGTTCATCTGTGCCTCGTGCTCACGGGCGACACCGAGACTCTCCGTTGCGATGATGTCCCGCACGATGCCGTCGGCGTCGAGCACGAACGAAGTCCTCATCGCTGCGCCGAGCGTGTCATTGAACGTGCCGTATGCCTGCGAGACCTCGCCGTGTGGCCAGTAGTCGGACAGGATCGGGAACTCGAAGTTGTTCTCTGCCGCCCACTTGGCGGTGGTATTGAAGGCATGCACCGTGATGATCACAACGTTGGCGTCCATGGCTTCGAGTGCTCCGAGCCCGTCGCGGATCGCGCACCCCTCGTCATCACAGATGCCGGTGAACGGGAATGGGATGAATACGAGGAGGGTCTTGGCGCCCTTGAACTCGTCGAGCGAGCGAAGCTCCTTGTTCTGATCCCGCAGCTCGAATGATGGTGCGGGTTGGCCAATGGCGACAGACGACATGTTGTGCTCCTCGGATGGATGGTTGGAGTGGACGGGATGGCGAGAGGGTAGCGAATCCTGCAGGGCGATCCGGCGAGGTCAGGTGGATGGAGTCTCGCCGTCAACGAGGGGCGTGTCGTCCCCGTTGTCGTCGTTCTCCTGCTCGTCGACTTCGAGGTTTATGGTGTCACTGCCAAACGATCCCTCGTCGAGCATCACCCTTGCTGCCCAGCCGATTGGATCAGTGAGCTCTGCGAGGGTGGGCATGTTGTCGGGTTCATCCCACACGGTGGCCAGGGTGTCCTCGCCCCAACGCTCAACGACCTCGTCACAGAACGCTGCCGCATCCTTCGCTCGCCAGCGCTCCAGGGTGAGGCCTGCGAACTGCTGGAGGAACTGCTCGGCCTGATTCGGCTCGGTTCGGCGGGTTGTGTACGCCTCCTCGATCCGGACAATGGTCGGGAGGAGCTCACCGCCGGCGACACGAACCAGGCGGTCTCCGTAGCCTTCGATGAAGGCGGTGAATGCTTGGATGTCGGCGAGCCTGCCAGGGTCGGACGAGGCCTTGATCAGGCTGCTCGCATCGGCCTCGCCGTCACCGAGCATCCGCTGGATCTCTTCGGGATCGTTCATGGCGCCAAGCTTGCCGAGGAGGTCGGATGTGTCGATTTCCACCGACTCATAGAAGGACTCGACGAGCGAAACGAATCGCCCACGGATCCATTCGATTGCCATGATCCGGTGGAACGCAACCTCGTGGAGTGCGCCCCAGAGACGTATTTGCCGGTGGTCGATGCCGTGGTCGATCGCAAAGTCGTCGAGGTTGGGGACGATGACGTATGGCCTGTCGTGGTCCATTGCAGGAATACCGGTATCGAACTGTCCGAGAGCTCGATGTGACATGAAGCCGACCATGGTGCCTGCCTGGATGCCAAGAAGCGCAGGACCGAGAGGGGCAAGCATTGCCTCCATTCCGCCGGCGTCCCCCATGCCTGGGATTGATCCCAAGGCGCCGCCTGCGGACATCCCAGAGAGTTTGTCTGCAAGCGGTTCGACGAGGATGCGGAACGACTGCTGATTCTCTGCCGCCCAAGTGGCGCGATCGGTGGGGTTCAGCTCGCCAGGTGATGGTGAGGGAAGGTTCGCGACCGTGCTGATGCGAACATCTGCCACATGGGCGAGCTCGCGGTATTCCTCGGCAACCGATGGCTCGATCGGGCTTGGTGCGCCCGCAAGGCTCTTGGTGACCTCGCGTGCAAGCTTCCAGTTGACCGGGCCGGAGGATTGAAGGAGTTTGAAGAGCTGCTCGAACAGCCCCTCGTCATCCATGCCGTACATTGATCAGCCTCCGAATTCGGCGGGGCGTTGTCCCATGACGACGGTGAAGGACTCCTCGGATCCGTCGCGTACGACGACGAACTCGACCTCATCGCCGACTCGGTACAAGCGTACCGCGAGGATCAGGTCGTTTTGCGAGACGATCTCCTTGTTTCCAATCTGCACGATCACATCGTTGGGCTGGAGCCCTGCAGCACCCGCCGCTGAGTCGGTTCCCTCGATCGAGGCAACAGCTGCGCCGGCGGGAACGATCCCTCCGTCAGCCAGTTCGATCTCGTGGGTCGCGATCGTCACGCCGAGGAACGGATGGTTGACGTCACCGACCTCGATGATCTCATCAGTGATG
>CAJQOW010000142.1 GCA_905480055.1 uncultured Acidimicrobiia bacterium | reverse complement strand
CCCCGTACCTCTGGCTCATCTGGCATGAGGTCCGCCAGCATCCGTGTGATCCGGATCGCTTCATCAGCGAGTTCTACCCGGTCCATTGCCGGACCCTCATAGGCGGCGTAGCCAGCGGTGAACATCAGATAGAGCACATGGAGGACGACCGGAAGGCGGTTGGGTAACTCTGCATCGGACGGGACGCGGTACGGGATGTGAGCAGTCTTGATCTTCGTCTTTGCCCGCGAGATGCGCTGACCAACTGTGGCCTCGGGTTGGAGGAGGGCTCGCGCGATCTCTCGTGTCGTGAGCTGGGAAACGGTGCGGAGGGTGAGGGCTACCTGGGCATCCTCGGACAGCGTTGGATGGCAGCAGGTGAATAGCAGCCTGAGCGGGTCGGTGGGCTCGGGACCCTCGTTGGAGCTCGCAAGCAGCCGCGTAGCGGCAACCTCCTTGTCGGTTCGCTTCGCCTCGCGTCGGATGTGGTCGAGTGCCTTGTTCCGGCTCACCCGTGTGAGCCAGGCGGCCGGGTTGTCCGGCACACCTTCACGGTTCCACTGTTCAAGGGCAACAATCGTCGCCTCCTGGAGCGCATCCTCGGCGAGGGTGAAGTCTCCAGTGAGACGGATGAGGGTGGCCAGAACCTGGCCACCCTCGCGTCGTATCGTCGTTTCGACCGATCCGGTCATGGTCACCCGTAGTTGGCGACGGGCCTCACTTCGATTCTGCCGTGCCACGCACCGGGGATCTGTGCCGCCCATGCAACAGCCTCATCGAGATCGGCGCATTCGAGGAGGTAGAAGCCTCCGAGTACGTCCTTAGTCTCGGCGAACGGGCCATCGGTCGTGATGACGTCACCGCCCTTGCCACTGGCGCGAACGGTGGTCGCCGTGTTCGTGCCCTCGAGGGCTTCGCCACCGAGGATGACACCAGCTGCCCCGGCCTTCTCACCGAACTCGGTGTAGTCGGCCATGACCTGTTGCCATTCCTCAGGCGTGCCAACGCCTTCGGTCTCGGCGGGTGTGTAGATGAGTGCGGCATACTTCGGCATCGTGGATCCTCCCCTTTTGGATACCTTTGTCGATACGACGAACGTGCGCCAGCGATTTCGACAAGAACTTCGGGAACTCCACGACCGGCGCAGAGGCCAGGTCGATTCCGGTCTACATGGGCGCTTCGGCGCGTCCCATGTCGGCGAAGAGCGTGAACTCCGGGAGGAAGGTCATGTCGACCTTGCCGACGCCACCTTGCCGGTGTTTGGCAATGACGACTTCTGCCACACCCTTGGATTCGATCTTTTCAGGGAAGTAGTACTCATCGCGGTAGATGAACATGACCACGTCTGCGTCCTGCTCGACGGCACCAGACTCACGGAGGTCGCCCAGCCTGGGCCGCTTGTCCTCACGTGCCTCAACACCGCGGTTCAGCTGTGACACAGCAATGATCGGGACGTTCAGCTCCCGTGCGAGGCTCTTGAGGGACCGCGAGATCATCGCAATCTCCTGCTGGCGGTTCTCCTGGCCAGATCCGCTCATGAGCTGCAAGTAGTCGACGACAACCAGATCGAGGCCCGGTCGACGTCGCAACCTGCGGCACTTCGCCCGAATCTCGGTGACGGTCATGCCGGCAGAATCATCCACGTAGATGTTCTGCTTGTAGAGGGCGCCGGCAGCATTGGACAGCTTGGTGAAGTCTGCTTCAGTCAGTCGACCGGTGCGGAGTCGCTGGGAGTCGATGCGACCCTTCGAGCACAGCAACCTGGTGACGATCTCTTCGCGGCTCATCTCCATGGAGAAGATGGCGACCGAGTTGCCGTCGAGTGCCACGTTCTGGGCGATGTTGAACGACAGTGCCGACTTGCCCATACCGGGACGGGCGGCGACAACGACCAGGTTGGCCGGGTGAAGACCAGCGAGCTTCCGGTCGAGATCGCGGAAGCCCGTTGAGATGCCGGTCACTTCCTGACCGTTCCGCTGGATCTCCTCTGCCTTTTCGATCGCAGGTCCCAAGAGCTCGTCGATGGGCTGGAGGCCGTCGCCGACGTGACGCTCGGCGACAGCGAACACGGCTTGCTCTGCCTTGTCGACGACTTCATCGATCGGTTCGACCATTTCGCCGGCAATCAGCCCGATATCGCCGCCAACCTTCATGAGGCGCCGACGGAGGGCGTGCTCCTCCACGATGTCGGCGTAGTACTCAACGTTGCTCGTCGTTGGCACCATGTCGATGAGCCGGGTGAGGTAGTCGATACCCCCGATGCGGTCGAGCGAGCCGTCGCGCCGCAACCCCTCGGACACCGTGACAGCGTCGATGGGTTCGTTGGCGTCGAAGAGCTGCTGA
Source organism: uncultured Acidimicrobiia bacterium (assembly GCA_905480055.1). The sequence goes on along the minus strand of CAJQOW010000142.1, from coordinate 3,573 downwards.
ACGACCTCGAACATCCGCTGGTGGGCTGGCTTGTAGAAGTCCTCGGCGTGCAGCTTCTCGAGGGCAATGTTGGCAGCGTCGGCAGAAAGCAGAACGGCGCCGAGGAGCGATTCCTCTGCGTCAATGCTGTTGGGCGGTACCCGTGGGGAACGGCTGATCTGTGGTTCGATAACCGATGTCACCGGTCCTCCTCGGTTCCGTCAACGGCGTACACCCAGATCATCTCTCGTGGGTGTGACACGCATGGGTGGTGTCGATGCCAGCTGTGCGAGCATACGCCGGACCGGGGGAACTCAACGCTGCCTGAGCGGCACCTTTTTCGCGCTTGTCGGAGTTCTTCGCGACCTCACATCGTGCCGCAGCCCAGACCGCGATGGGAGTCGCTCGCTCGACGTCCTGGCGATCAGCGATCCGAGGAGTCGTCGGGTACGCCGATCATCGACATCATTGCCTCTCGGTAGGTCTTCACCGCCTCGCGCCCTGCATCGGTCAGCCGATAGACCGTTCGGGGCTTGCGATCGATGAACTGCTTGTCGACATCCACGTATCCCGCCGACTCCAGCTTGCTCATGTGGGACGAGATGTTTCCTGCGGTCATTCCGGTCTGGGCAGAGAGGAAGACGAAGTCGGATTCATCGACGACGAACAGCAGGGTCACCAGGCGCAGACGCGACGGTTCGTGGATGAGACGGTCGAGCTCAGTTGTCATCCGGCGTCCGTGGAGGGATGCAACGACATGAACCGCACCAGGAGGACCGATCCCCACACGAAGATCACGACGCCTGCAATCAGCAGTGGAACACCAGGATTGGTTTTCTGGACGACCGCCCACACGCCACCCACGAACAGGACGCCGGCGTAGACAAAGCCCCTCGGGAGCATCGCTGCCACAGCGATGAGGAGAACGGCGATGGCGAGAAGGAATGCGATGAGCCCCGGTGCAATCGTCGAAATGAACTCAGACAGCGTTCCGCCCTCGTTGGAGGCCACGAACGCCCCGATCCCGAGTGCGAATGTGGCCAGGCCTCCGAGCAAGAGCAGGATCAGGTTGCGACGTTCCCACGATCGGCGTTGCTCGGAGAACCTCACGTAGCCAGCACGGTGATCGATGAATCTGGTTCGGAAGGAAATGAACGGTGCGACGAGGATCGCTGGCAGCAGCCCGGCGAGGCCCGCAAGGTCATCGAACCACACCCAGCAGGCCCCGATCCAGAGAGCGGAAAGCCCGATGAAGAGGTCGACGAGACCGTCGTCGAAGCGAGAACGGTAGGCCTTCGATTCGACCTTCCCCATGTCGAGTGCGTGACTCATCTCCACCTCCACAAACTACTTTGCAATGCAAAGTGTACAGGAGATCCGAGTCGGTATCAAGCAAGAAAGGCCGCCAGAGCGGCCCTCCTTTGGCGATCTTGTCCCGTGAGCGCCTATGCCTCCAGCGGGTCCGGGCCGTAGTCGTTGTAGCCCTCGTCGCCCGCGAGGAAACCGCACTCGATGAGGACCCACCAAAAGCCGATGATCGGAATGAACCCGATGAGCACCCACCAACCGGACTTCCCACGATCGTGCCATCGCTTCACCGAGATCGCCAGAGCTGGCCAGATGCAAATCACGAGGACGAGCCACGCAAAGAACTGGAAAGCACCTGAGTCGAGAGCAACGGCGACGAAAATCAGGACTGCCTCAAATGCGAGAAGAACGAGCATGCCGATCCAGTACCTCGCGCGGTTGATGCGTCCTCGAAACTCGAACAGCAGGTTCTGCCAGTTGATGTCGTCCATGTGCTCCTCCGTGGTTCGCCAACACCGTAGCGACCAAGCGGAGCGTCTTCATGCCCCGCAACGAGAGAAGGCGCCCGGAGGCGCCTTCTCGATTCGATATTGAGACGGTGCTCAGTAGACCGCTTCTCCCACCGGCCCCAATGGATCGGGACCGTATTCGTTTGGTCCAACATCACCCGGCAGGAACCCACACTCGATGAGGACCCACCAGAAGCCGATGATCGGAATGAATCCGATGAGCACCCACCAACCGGACTTCCCACGGTCATGCCATCGCTTGATCTGGATCGCCAGAGCGGGCCAGATGGCAAGGAGACCGAGTAGACCGAACAGACCGAACAGAACGCCGGACTCAAGCGCAAATGCCAGGAACCACAACACGGCGAACACCGCATAGATCACGGCCCACCCGAGCCAGAACTTCGCGCGGTTGATACGCCCGTCGAACTTGAAGAGGTACCAACCCCAGTCGAGATTGTCCATGTCTTCCTCCTTGGTCACCTCGATCGTAGGACCCAGCACCGAGGTTCGTGGGGATTCATCGACGGTGGCAGGCCCAGCGCTCCGTAGGACCAACGAGGTGACCCCGACGCAAAGAAGGCGCCCGGTCGGCGCCCTCAGTGCATTGATTCGGGTGTCGCAACCGTCAGGCAGGAATCACGTCCAGGGTGACCGTCACCGAGACTGCCTCGTGAGGGCGCAGTGCGACCTCGTGCAGACCAATCTCCTTGATGGGCTCCTTGATGTCGATGATCTTGCGATCAATGTCGACACCCGTGAACTTGACGATCGCCTCGGCAACGTCATTGGCGCCAATGGATCCGAACAGGTTGCCGGAGTCACCAGCGCGAGCGGCAACGACCACACGTGTGCCTTCGAGGTTCTCGGCAAGCTGCTTCGCCTCATCGAGCGAGCGACGCTCGGACTCCTCGCGGGCGACCCGCATGGAGTCTGCCTGCTTGAGAGCACCTTCGGATGCCTTTACGGCGAGCTTCTTGGGAACGAGATAGTTCCGGGCATACCCGTCGGCAACGTCGACAACGTCGCCCTTCTCCCCGAGGGGATCGACCGTCTTGGTGAGGATGACCTTCATGTCTAGCTCCTCGTCTGGGTGTAGGGCAGAAGCGCCATCTCACGGGCGTTCTTGATCGCCATGGACACCTCACGCTGACGCTTCGGGCTCAGCCCGGTAACGCGGCGCGAACGGATCTTGCCTCGGTCGGACATGAACTTGCGTAGCAGCGCAATGTCCTTGTAGTCGACTACTTCGTTCTCACTGAACTTGTATACGACCCTCTTCTTCTTGCGCGGGTTGGCGTCCTGGCGACGCCGCCTGCGACGTGAATTTGATCTTTGGGGCATTGAAATTCTCCTTGAATTGACCAGCGCGGCCTAGAAGGGCGCTTCGTCGGGTCCGAAGTCGGTGCGAGCGACCGGTGCAGCAGGCGTGGTGTTGCCACCGCCGTAGTTGCCACCGCCCTCGCCGGCACCCTGACGGGGTGTCCGCGTCACGGACGCCGTTGCCCATCTCAGCGATGGACCGATCTCCTGGATGTCGATTTCGACGACGGAACGCTTGTCGCCCTCGTTGGTTTCCCACGAGCGCTGCTTGAGGCGTCCTGTGATGATCACCCGAGCGCCCTTGGTGAGGGACTCGGCCACGTTCTCGGCCACGTCACGCCAGCAGGTGCCACCGAAGAAGCTCGACTCTTCCTGCCATTCGTTGTTGCGGTCCTGGTACCTGCGGCTCACCGCAATGCGGATTCGAGCCATCGCAACACCGGAAGCGGTGAAG
>CAJQOW010000141.1 GCA_905480055.1 uncultured Acidimicrobiia bacterium | reverse complement strand
TCCCAAGCGGTTGCTGCGGTCGTTGGCGTCGCTGACCTCGTGGTTGTCGTGGTAACGCCATCTCGATATGCAGATGCCTCGGTCGCTGACCTCGTCGCGGAGATCCCTTCCGGCCAGCCGTCCGCAGTAGTGCTGAATCGCATCGACGTGGCAGCGGACGACCGAAGTGAACTCCTCGCGTCGGTCGCGGATCGTTTCGCCACCCCGGTCGTGCTGATCGATGAGGGCGAGTCGATGGACGGGGCCGTTGAGGAGCTGCTCGATGCGTTGAACATCGATTCGGTCGAATACCAACGTTCTGCGGTTCTGCGGTCCGCAGCGGCGGCGGGTGCGGGATACCTCGCCAAGCGAGTGGTTGAGGCCGTCGATCTGCTGGCAAGGTTCGAGCGGACCTTGCAGGCGGCAACCGTGCCATCGATCGGTGTGGCGACCCTTCCGATCCTCGACACCTGGGACTCGACCCGCTCCGCCATCGTCAAGCGCGGCGTTGGTGCGGAGCGATCCATCGATGAGTCGATGATGGCCAGCGGCGGCCCATTGGCGGCGAACCTGCTCGACACGCTCCCCCCGATCGAACCTCAGGACATCTCCCGTGTTCTCGACACATGGAAGGACGAGACGGTGCGTGCCTTCCAAGCGGAGGCCCGAGTTCGTTGGCGCAAGCGTGCAGCGACCGACATGCTCGACCGGTTCGCCTGGCGGGCAGCAATCAACGGCGATGTTCAGAGCCCCCCACGATTCCGCAGGGTGATGGGGGATCGCCTCGAGCGATGCTCGGCCACCGCCCGTGATGCGATCGACCAAATTCTCAACGAACCGCTCGACAGGAGGCTTGACGCCTGGAGACAAGCGGGTGCGGACATCGGGTCTTATGCCCCTGGGATCCTGCTCTCGCTGTCGGAGTCGTTTGCCCCAGATGGTGCTGCCCGTGGCTGAACTCGCCGAAGTCCTCGATCTGATGGATCTTGCCGACGTCCGGTCCCGAGAGCTACTCGGCGAGCACGAGCGGAGTGAGGTCGCCGCGGTGGTCGAGCGGGCCCGCACGAGGTACGGGTTCGTCGGCGAGGTTCTCGTTGTAGCGGTGGCCGGTGGAACCGGTAGCGGAAAGTCGTCAATCGTCAATGCGCTCGTCGGACACGAGGTGGTCAACACCGGCGTGGTGCGCCCAACGACCCAGGAAGCCTGCGCTGTGTACCCAGAAGGGTGTGCCAGTGATCTTGGGCCGATGCTCGATGCGCTCGGCGTTCGGGACAGGATCCCAACGGCTGCCCTGGACGATGTTGTGCTTGTCGACTTGCCCGATTTCGACTCAGTCGAGGAAGCACACCGTCACGTCGTTGATCTTGTGCTGCCGAGGGTCGATGCCGTCGTGTGGGTGATGGACCCAGAGAAGTACGCCGATCCGCTGATGCACGACGAGTTCCTGACCGAGCTCGTCGAGCACGAGTCTCAGTTCGTCTTCGTGCTCAATCAGCTCGACCGGGTCGAGGCGGTCCAAGCCGATGTCCTGGGAAGCCTCCGTGACCATCTGCGACACGACGGGTTCGCCGACCCGGTTGTGGCCGGGGCCTCGGCATCGCCACGCGACGGATCCGATCCTGACGTTTCCCAACTCGTTGAGGCGATCGAGAGGCATCTGGATGTCAAGAACACGGCACTGTCCAAGCTTGCCGTCGACTTGCGTGCAGCGGCGAACGCGGGCTGGCGTGCCTGCCAGACGGCCGGCAACGAGGCCGAGCGAGACGACGAGAGGTGGGAGGCAGCGCTTGCCGCTGCGACGTTCGTAACGTTGGGAGTGGCTGCGTACGAGATGTTCGCACGCACGACCGAAGCACAGACCGCAAGGAGCGACACCGCATGAGCAACATCGGGGACTGGCTCAGCGAATTCTGGGAGACGTGGAGCTTCGAGATCCTTGCCTCTCTACTCACGGTCGTCGTTGCAGTCGTGGTGCTCGTACTCCTTCGCAAGGCGCTCGAGCGCTGGATGGATCGCGTAGAACGCACCTACAACGAGTCGCACGACCATATGGACCGTGAGCAGGGTCAACGGATCGTGACGATCACCCATGCCGTTCGCCTCGTGTTTGCGATTGTTGTGTGGGGTGTGGTCGTGCTCACCATCATGGCGATCTGGGGCATCCCTCTGGGGCCTCTGGTTGCGGTCGGTGCAACGCTCGGTGTCGGGATCGGGTTCGGCGCGCAGGACTTCATCAAGGACGTGATTGGTGGGTTCTTCATCCTCGTCGAGGACCAGTACTCGGTCGGTGATGTGATTTCTGTCGAAGGGGTCAGCGGCACCGTGGAGGGCATCACCCTCCGGACCACCGTGCTTCGCAACCTGGATGGGAACCGGCACCACGTCCCGAACGGTCACGGGGGCGTGACGACGAACCTCACGTCAGACTTCTCACGCATCGTGATCGATGTTCCCGTGTCCTACGACACCGACCTTGACCTAGCGATGCAGGTGCTTGCGGACGTCGCAACCGAGATGTCGGTGGAAGACGAATGGCAGGCATCCTTCCTCGACGAACCGGCCATGCTCGGGGTCCAGGAGCTTGATGCCTCGTCGGTGAACCTCCGCCTGCTGATCACTG
>CAJQOW010000140.1 GCA_905480055.1 uncultured Acidimicrobiia bacterium | reverse complement strand
CGCATCCCAGACCGACACCCCACCGGCAGAGCTCGAAGATCTCGAACGGGTGAAGGGCAAGACAATCCTGATGGTCGTCGGGTTTACCCTGGCGATGTACTTCCTCATTCCACAACTGGCACAGACCGATTTCGGAGCGGTTCTGGGTGCCGATTGGAAGTGGGTCGTCCCAATCCTCGTTGCATCGTTCCTCACCTACGTCGGTGCTGCCTGGAACATCATGGGTTCGGTTCCGGATCGCATCCGGTTGATTCCGACCGTCTTCGCGCAGTTCGCCGGTACGTTCATCAACCGAATCACACCAATCAAGGTGGGAGGAATGGCAACCAACGTGCGCTACCTCCAAAAGAGCGGTGTCGAGACCCCGGTTGCGGTCGCTGGAATCGGCGTGAGCAGCGTTGGCACGTTCATGGTCCACATATCCCTGCTCGTGATGTTCGTTGTCTTCGTCGGTCGCAATGCACGGGATTTCATCGAGCTGCCATCTGGCCAAGCCGTGCTGATCGGGATGGTTGCATTCTTCACCATCGCGATCGGCGCATGGTTCCTGCCATACGGGCGGAATATCCTGAAAACCAAGGTCTGGCCCGTGATACGGCGATCTGGGGTTGGAATTGTGCAGGTGGCGACCAGCCCGAAGAACGCTCTCATGTTGTTCGGCGGCGCCTTCTTGATGATCATGTCGTATATCACCGCACTGTGGTTCAGTCTCGAGGCGTTTGGTGGCGGCCTCACCTTTGTTGGGGTCGGGGTGGTGTTCCTGGCGGGCCAGGCCCTGGGCCAAGCAGCGCCAACGCCCGGTGGCATCGGGGCAACGGAAGCCGCGATGATCGCTGCCATGACCGCACTCGGACTCGAGGCATCCATCGCAGTCCCGACCGTGTTCCTCTACAGGGTTGCCACGTTCTGGCTTCCCATCCTGCCGGGATTCCTGGCTCTGCGAAAACTGGAAGCCGATGGAGCCCTCTAGCGACAAGCACGCCGGTCCCCTCCTCGAAGATCACCCAACCGTGTGGAGGTGGTCCCTCGTCCTGTGGGTGCTCGCAGGGTTCCTGTTCATCGCGATGGCGGTGCCGGTTTTGCGAGACCTGGTGCAAGCCGTAGATGACGAGGTGTGGCAACTCGTCGTAGATCTCGAAAACGACGCTCTGGTCGCGATAGCAAAGGTGTTCGACTTCGTGGGGAGCTCGTGGGTCACCATGCCGGTGGTCATATGCGTTGGCGTCGCCTTGGCATACCTGCGTCGATGGTGGCAGCTCGGAACGTGGATTCCAGCGATGATCATCTCGCAACTGCTGATCGGCCCTGTGAAGAACCTGTATGCCCGCCCGAGGCCGCCGCTCCCCCTCGTTGAGACCACGTCGTGGTCGTTTCCATCGGGTCACGCCGTTGCGGCAGCAGCCATCGTCGTTGCGCTTGTGATCGTGTGGACACGACCAGGACCGCTGCGTCGCAATCTCTCGGTTCTCGCCGCCTTGTTCGCCCTGTTCATGGCAATGAGTCGCGTCTACCTTCGCGCCCATTGGCTGTCGGACGTCGCAGCAGGAGTCGCTCTCGGCACCGCAGCGGCTCTCGGCACCGCAGCGGCAGTCCAGTGGTATCGAAGCAGGCTCAACTCAGCCTGATACGCAGACCGTGCGCACAGCGACGGTGCTTGTGACCCTCAGGACTCGTCTGGCAGGTCCGCTTGGTCGATTGTTCTCGGATCCGACGGCGGGAGCATGTCCCGTCCCTGCTTCACCCCGATGACCGACAGCCCTGACACAGCGATGCCAACTGCTGACGTCAGAGCGAGACCGGTGATTGCGCCCCCGTCGACGAAGGCGCCGCCGAGCACAGGCCCACCCGCACGCCCAAGGGCCAGCATGCCCTGGCCGTCACCCGCACGTTCGGCTGGTTCGAGCGATCGATCGACAAGCATCTGGAGCACCCCTGGAACACCCATCCAGAACCCAAAGCCCCACCACGCCATGCCGACGTAGAAAAACGGAAGCGGTCCGAGCACCGACAACAAGGCTGCTGGACCAACAGACGCAAGAAACCAGCCGGGGTGCTTGTGAAACCGCGACAGCCGTGCACCGAGGAGCCCGCCGGCCGCGTTCAGGCTGAAGGCGATCGACGTGGCGAACGACGAGATCCCGTGCGAGTCCTGAGCGATGATCGATTGGTTGATGAAGAGGGCAGATCCGAAGAACGTCATCCCGAACAGCGTGGCGAGCAGGATGCGGTTGGACCGCGACCCTGAGATCACTCCTCTCGCGCGCTTCTTTCCTCCCACTGGTGCCCACAACACGGCTGCCGGAATGGCCACTATTGCCAGAAACGCGAACACGGCTTGATCCCCGTATCCCGCGACGATGGCCAACACGGGCGCAGCAATGAGGGCTGCGACAGGGCCGGTGGCAGCCACCGATGACATCGACGACTTCCGTCGCATGGCATTGGACCAGGTCAGCCACGTCATGGTGCCGGCTGCCCATCCGGCGCAGAACCGCAGCACAACAAGGACAGGGAAGACTCCGGCCACTGCGCTCAGTGCGTTGAGCACGACGAGTGCGATGGCTGCCGTTCGGAGAATCCGACCATTGGGGCGGAGCGTTCGTGGCAGCAGGAAGTTGGCAGCGGCGAAGGCACCCACCTGGACCACAGAAATCGCACCTGCGAGACCCTCCGAAATGTCGTAGTGCTCTGAGATCGGCTCGATCAGGAACGGGGTCGACGAGAACAGCATTGTCACTGCCGCCGTCGCAGCGATGAGCGCCAGCGGTGCTCCCTGGCGACCGCCGTACAGGATTCTGGAGGGAACGTTCACCTGCGGAGTATGGCCCAGACAAGACGACCTCCGGTCTAGGGACGCCCGCCTCTCGACCAGGACGCCCACACCGCATCGGGAATCGTCGCGGTGCCGGACCCATCCACCATTTCGACCACGACTACGTTCGCTCCCTCCACGACGGCCGGATAGGCGATTCTGTCTCCTGTCGGGGACCACATCGACACGGACTGCACGTACTGGTCGAAAAAGGGCACCACCGCCTGGAACCACTCTGGCTGCACGGCGAATACGGAAAGGTCGATGGTGGACTGCTCGTCCCAGATGTGCCAGCTGATTTCCGACGATCCGCTCTCGCCGAAGCTCGCATACAGAAGCCGCGAGCCATCCGGGCTCCACTCGAACAGCGGCACCAGGCGATTCGACACGGTCGAGATCGAACCTGACTCCACGTCGACGACGACAAGCCTTCCACCTGGGATCTCTGGCAACGACTGGGCGCGCAGGCCGGCCTCAACACTCTGACCGTCGGCAACCTGGGCGGACTGGATGGCAATCCGACGATCCGTTGCGGAGAACCTCACGGGACCTTCCACGATGGCAAGGTCCTCGAAGGCAGAGCCATCCCACACTGATAGGGCTTGGCCTCGGGTGGTCGCATGGAGGACCACCAGGCCTGTTTCGGTCCATGCCGGGGCCTGAAACGCACCCGATGGCTCGGCAATCGTGGTCATGCTGGCGCCCTCGACGATGGAAAGCCTGGCCTGGTTCTCGTGAATCGCGAGCGCGCTCCCGTCCGGGGCCCAGGAGCTGTAGAACGGCGAGCGATCGCTGAGCTGCTCCACCGCACCGTCGATTCCGATGAGTTCAACAGTGAGACCACCCTGTGGATTGTTGCGGAGCGATGTCGTCGCCGCTGGTGCCCCCGGCGGTGCGGGAAGGTAGTAGAACGGAACCGTGTCGAACTCGGCGCGCCAACGGATCGAACCATCATCCACCATGGCGCTGGTGAGCGCCGCC
>CAJQOW010000139.1 GCA_905480055.1 uncultured Acidimicrobiia bacterium | reverse complement strand
GTCCAATCCGATTTGGTGGTCGACCACTCCGTGCAGGTGGACGCCTTCAATTCACCGGATGCCCTCGGCATCAATTCCGACTACGAGTTTGAGCGCAACCTGGAGCGATACGAGTTCCTGAAGTGGGGCCAGTCCGCGTTCGACAACTTCTCCGTGGTTCCGCCGGCCACGGGAATCGTCCATCAGGTGAACCTCGAGTATCTCGCCAAGGTTGTGTGGGACGAGAACGGAGCGCTCTCCCCGGACTCACTGGTAGGGACCGACAGCCACACCACCATGATCAACGGCCTCGGCGTGGTCGGCTGGGGTGTTGGAGGGATCGAGGCTGAGGCCGTGATGGTCGGTCAGCCGATCTACATGCTCCTGCCCGAAGTGGTTGGTTTCAAGCTCACCGGCAAGCTTCCCGACGGGTCTACGGCCACCGACCTCGTGCTCCGGGTGACCGAGATGCTTCGAGAGCACGGCGTCGTAGGCAAGTTCGTCGAATTCCACGGATCGGGACTCGCAACCATGCCTGTGGCAAACCGTGCGACGATTGCCAACATGGCGCCCGAATACGGCGCCACGGTCGGATTCTTCCCCGTAGACGAGATGACTCTCGAATACCTGCGGCTATCCGGTCGCTCGGAGGAGCTCATCGCAACCGTTGAGCAGTACTACAAACTCCAAGGCATGTGGCGTGACGAGGCACGGTCGATCACCTACAGCGCGGAGCTCGAGCTCGATATGTCAACGGTTGTGCCGTCCATGGCCGGCCCCAAGCGCCCGCAGGATCGCATCGAGTTGACGGCGATGAAACAGCAGTGGCACGTCGACCTCGACGGGCAGCTCAGGCCAGACGGTGCGGCGGCAGGAGTGGCGTCCGGTGTGGAATACGAAGGCGACACCTTCGACCTCAACGACGGGGACGTGGTCATTGCTGCCATCACCAGCTGCACCAACACGTCAAACCCGGAGGTCATGGTTGGGGCGGGGCTTGTTGCGCGCAAGGCGAGGGAGCTCGGCCTCGATCGCAAGCCCTGGGTCAAGACATCTCTTGCGCCTGGCTCCAAGGTCGTCACCGACTACCTGATCAAGTCCCAACTACTCGAAGACCTCGAAGCAGTCGGGTTCTTCACGGTTGGCTACGGCTGCACCACGTGCATCGGAAACTCTGGCCCGTTGCCCGATCCCATCGCCCACGGTGTCCGCGAGAACAACCTCGTGGTCACGTCCGTGCTTTCTGGCAACCGGAACTTCGAAGGACGGATCAGTCCCGATGTAAGGGCCAACTACCTGGCCAGTCCGCCGCTTGTCGTCGCATATGCGCTGGCTGGCACGGTCGATATCGACCTCACCACCGAGCCAATCGGCACGGGGAAGGACGGCAACGACGTCTACCTCGCAGACATCTGGCCCTCGCATCAGGAGATCATCGACATCGTCGGTAGCTCCGTCACGACCGAACAGTTCGATCGCGAATACTCGGCGGTTTTCGATGGTTCTCCCCGATGGCAGGGCATCGACACTTCGGGCGGCGCCCTGTTCGACTGGGATGAGGCGTCCACCTACGTGCAGGAACCGCCGTTCTTCATGGATCTCGGCCCTGATCCGACTCCGCTGGCACCGATCGTCGGAGCGAGGGCCCTTTTGAAGCTCGCTGATTCGGTCACCACCGATCACATCAGCCCAGCTGGTGCGATAGGACCGGACACGCCTGCTGGCCAGTTCCTCACCGGAGCAGGTGTCTCGCAACGGCTGTTCAACTCCTACGGCTCACGCCGAGGAAACGACCGGGTGATGACGAGGGGAACGTTTGCCAATGTGCGTGTTCGTAACGAGCTGGCACCCGGCACCGAGGGAGGGTGGACGATGGACTTCACCGATTCCACGGTGAAGAGCGTCTACGAAGCGAGCCTCAATTACGCACGGAGTGGAACTCCACTCGTCGTCCTGGCTGGGATCGACTACGGCATGGGCTCGTCGCGTGACTGGGCGGCCAAGGGCACATTCCTCCTTGGCGTCAAGGCCGTCATTGCGGAGAGTTTCGAGCGGATTCATCGTTCGAACCTCGTGATGATGGGCGTGCTGCCCCTGACCTTCCCGGAAGGACAGAACGCAGATTCGCTGGGTCTCGACGGGACCGAGAGCTTTGCCATCGATGTCGACGATTCGCTCACGCCGTTCCAGGAGATCCGCGTGGTTGCGACGAAGGCCGATGGCTCGGAGACCAGCTTCGAAGCGACGGCCCGGTGCGACACTCCCATCGAAGTCGACTACCTGCGCCACGGCGGCATCCTCCACATGGTGCTCCGAAACATGGCGACGACCGGCTGACGCCGGTCGCGCTAGCACGTCATACGTAGCCCGCACAACGACCAATCCTGTCTCGGCCGGCTGCTGGAGGAGCAGCGCGTCCGGTGCTGAATATGGAGTTCTGCGTACCGAGTACGTTCATGTTCGTGGACACGAACATGAACCGCGTGAGCGTCATCGGGAGTTCGGGGTCGGGGAAGACCACGATGGCTCGTGCAATCGCGGCGCGGTTGGGCCTTCCGTTGCTGGAGCTGGATTCGATCTTTCATCTGCCTGAATGGACGCCACTGCCAGCCGAGGAGTTCCGGGCACAGG
>CAJQOW010000138.1 GCA_905480055.1 uncultured Acidimicrobiia bacterium | reverse complement strand
GCGGGTGTGACGTAGGAGTGGAGATCGACGTCACGCACACCGTGGGACCGCATCCTGAGCAGCCGGCCCTCGAGCGCCTCAACGATGGGGGCTACCGACGTGCCGGCGAGATACGGCTCAACAACGAGCACGTCAGGTCCTTGGACGAGCGTGCGGAGCGCACTTGCATCGATGGGGAACGGTGCCGCCGTGTAGAGCACGGTCAGATCGCGGCCGGCCGTGGCGGCGAGCACATCGTCGGCGGTTGGACCCACAGCCAACACGGTCGGGGCGTTCGCTGAACCGCTCCGAAGCTCGACAACCTCGCCCGGATGGTGGCTGTATGGGGTGGCGTTGGCGTCGTTCGTCATCCGGATGTAGGCACGAGTGCCGGTGGCGAACGCACTACGCACGACCATCTCCATCTCATCCGGATGCCCGGGAACGTAGATGGACCAGTCCCGCAGGGACATCATGATCGCCACGTCCTCCGGCGCCTGATGGGTGCGCCCCGAACCTGCCGCATCCCATGAACCACCCACCGATGCCAGGATCGCCGAAGTCCCCTGGTGGGAGAAGTCGAGCTTGACCTGCTCGAACGCCCGCTCGATCAGGAAGGGTGCATACCCGGTGACAATGGGGGTGAATCCCTCGAGCGCAAGGCCTCCTGCCACGCCGAGCTGCGCCTGTTCCCTGATGCCGACATCGATGATGCGGTCTGGATGCCTTGCTTCGACTCCGCTTGACGCAAAGAGGCCGTGGCTGATGACGGCGAGGACCACGACGGCCGTGGCCTCGGTATCGAGGAGGTCGCCGACCACGTGGGTGAAGCGGTCCCGCATCGTGTCGGTCAACGTGGCGCTGGTCATCAGTAGCTCCCTACTCGTGCGATGACAGCGTGTGGCGAGCTCCCGGATGGGTTGGCGACCGCTGCCTCGATTTCGTCGTGGTCTCGTCCGTTCACGGTGGTTGCTGTCCACCCCTCGGTCCGGAAACGGGTCTCAATCCCGCCCGGCCAGCCGAGATGCGCACTGTTGTTGTCAATGACGATCGCCGTGAGACCACCGAGTCGAAGCCTGGCGGCTGCAGCGATCGCCTCGTGATTGGAGCCTTCGTCGAGTTCTCCGTCGCCGAGGAGCACGTAGACGTGGCCAGGTGTCTGCTTGAGCCGCATGCCGAGGGCGGCTCCGACGGCGAGTGGCAGTCCGTGCCCGAGCGAGCCGGACGAGATCTCCACACCGTCAACCAGTGTGCGGTCGGGATGGTGGCCGAGCGTCGAGTTCCACGAGCCGAATCCGTCGAGTTCGCTGAGCGGAATGAAACCCTTCGCAGCGAGTACCGCGAAATACGCCATGGGGCCGTGCCCCTTGGACAGGTAGAAGCGGTCACGATCCTCAGCCGTCGGATCGGATGGATCCACATCGAGCACCCTGTCATAGAGGGTCCACACGGCGTCGAGGGTCGAGGTGGCCGCTTCGGTGTGTTTCTCGTCGCCGGACATCAACGACATCAGCGGTCGCAGCTGGTCGTACCCGAGGTCGGAACGTGTTGGCAATTGGGTGTCTGTGAGTGTCATGACGACAACGTACAACTTCAAGTTCGCTTGAAGTCAAGGAGATTGGTCGCCTTCAGCCGGGTCGACTCCGCGCCCAGACGTCGACCTCCGGGGCAGGAAACGTGCGAGTAGGGTCGGCCAGGAAGGCACCAAGGAAGGAGATCCCCATGTCCGCTGTCACATCCTACGAGCCGGGAACCCCGTCATTCATTGACCTCGCCACCACCGACCTCGATGCTGCGAAGGCATTCTATACGGACCTGTTCGGGTGGGATGCAGCCGACATGCCGATGCCCCAGGGCGGTATCTACTCGATGCTCTCGAAGGGTGGCAAGGATGTTGCTGGGGCCTATGTGCTCAATGCGGAGATGGCCGCGATGGATGTGCCTCCTCACTGGGTGTCGTATGTGACGGTGGCCGACGCCGATGCTGCGGCGTTTGCCGTCGCCTCTGCCGGTGGCACCGTGATCGCAGAACCCTTCGATGTCATGACGGCCGGCCGGATGGCCGTGGCCGCAGATCCACGGGGTGCGACCTTCTCGATGTGGCAGCCACGCGAGAGCATCGGCTCGTACCTCGTCAACGAACCGGGTTCGCTGGTGTGGAACGAGCTGCAGACCTCCGACACCGAGGCCGCTGCAACGTTCTACGGAGCGGTGTTCGGCTGGGGCACCGAGACCACCGAGATGCCAACAGGCACCTACACCAGCTTCACCGTCGGCGACCGTGGCGTGGCAGGCATGATGGAGATCCGCCCGGAATGGGGCCCGGTTCCCCCCAACTGGTCCATCTATCTCGGCGTTGAGGACGTGGATGCCTCGATGGCGAAGGCGATCGCCTTGGGTGGCAAGGCCTTGATGGAGCCGATGGAGGTTCCCAATGCGGGTCGGTTCACGATGCTGAGTGACCCCCAGGGCGCGATGTTCTACATCATGGGAGTCCCACCCGGCGACGGTTGACGGACACCCGACGCGCTTGCGGGTTGTCACGCCACCCGAGCGGCGTCCCGACCAACGGCCGGCGACGCCGCCGTGAGATGGCGTCACTGACCTCAGATCGTGATGACGAGCTTGCCGTGGGCATGGCCCTCGGTGAGGTAGCGCAGAGCGGTGCCAACATCTTCGAGCGTGTAGGTCTCTTCGATCACAGGGGCAATGTCTCCTGAGGTGAGCCATCCGCCCAGGTCCTCGAGGTCGGCCTGGTCGATGTGAGCAGTGAAAGAGGCCATCCGCTTGTCCCCAAACATCGACTGTGCCTTGCGAAACATCATCTCGCGCATTGGGCCCATCACACCGTGCTTGGGCCCCGTGATCGATACGTTGATGCCACCGGGCCGCAGAACTTTGCTGGTTGCCGACCAGGGCCGATTGCCAACATTGTCGAAGAGGACGTCGAAATCTCGCTCTGTCTGCGTGTAGTCCTCGGCGGTGTAGTCGATGACCTTGTCCGCACCCATCGACCGGGCAGTCTCCACCTTGTGGGTGCTGCAGACCGCGGTCACCTCCGCACCGAGTGCCTTGGCGATCTGGACGGCGAACGTGCCGACACCACCGGACGCACCGTTGATGATCACCTTCTGACCGGGCTGGAGTCCTGCGATGTCCCTCAGGCCTTGCAGGGCGGTGAGCGCCGCCATCGGGACCGCTGCTGCCTCGGTGAAGGAGACGCCCTCCGGCTTGCGTGCGATGGCCTTCTCCTTGGCCACGGCGTATTCGGCAAATGCGCCTGCGCCGATGTCCCCGAACACCTCGTCGCCTACCTGCCACTGGGTGATGTCGTTCCCCACTGCCACGACGGTTCCGGCAACGTCTGCTCCGGGAATCGGGTTCTTCGGAGAACGGAGCCCGGCAATGGCTCGCACCATCGCTGGCGTTCCGGAGATCATGTGATGGTCGTAGATGTTGAGGGATGACGCCTCGACCTTGATCAGCACCTGCTCGTCGGTCGGCGTCGGCGTGGCGATGTCCTGAAGCTCGAGGACATCGGCCGATCCGTAGCTGCGCTGGACGATTGCTCGCATCATCGCCGGGATAGTCGGCGATGCGCCGTCCTGGATAGCCGGACTGGTGGTGTTGGTGTTGGGCTGCATGGTGACCTTCTGTGTTGCGGTATCCGTCGTACGCCGTAAGGTACACCATACGTTGTAAGACTGTCAAGCCTTACTTTGTACGGTACGATGCATACCTGAGGCGAGAAGGTGGAATTCGATGGTTTCCGGAACGGATACGGCCGCTGAGCCCCGCACCCCGTTGAGCAAGGACAGGGTGCTCAAGGCTGCGGTTGCGCTCGCCGATGCCCAGGGCATCGATGCCCTCACGATGCGCAACCTCGCTGCTGATCTCGGCGTCGAAGCGATGTCGCTCTACTACCACGTCGCCAACAAGGAGGCTCTCCTCAACGGTGTCGTGGATGCGGTGATCGTCGAGATCGAGCAGGAGCTCGGTGGTTTCGACATCGTGGCAGGCGAAGCCGACTGGATGGCGGCACTTCGCACCAGGATCCTCACGGCACGAACGGTGATGCTCCGCCACCCGTGGGCTCCGGGAGTCATCGAGACGCGGACGTCGATGACGCCGGACCTGCTCCGATACATGGACACGCTGCTCGGCATCCTCATCGAGGGAGGCTTCTCCAACGATCTGGGACACCACGCCATGCACGCACTCGGCAGCAGGGCGCTCGGATTCAATCAGGAACTGTTCGCACCGGAAGACCCCTCCGAGCAGAACGAGCAGGCGGCAGCCATGCTCCAGGATCTCGCCCCGCAACTCCCCTACATCATTGGGATGCTGGCAGAGGTGGCCCACGACGATCCCGACTCGACCCTCGGCTGGTGCGACGACCAGTCGGAGTTCGAGTTCGGCCTTGACCTGATCATCAACGGCCTCAAAGCCCGCCGAGTCGCCGGCTGACACTGCTCGCTGCCATCGGCCCCGTGCGCACCTGTGAGCCAGTATCGTCGAGCGGCGTGGAGCCAGAGACAACTCGAGGATGACCCGTTGACGGACCGCCAAACTCCAGATGTGCCGCCGACCCAGTTCGCCGAGGCGCGTGGGGCACGCCTCGCGTATCAGGACTTCGGCAGCGGACCGGCAACCGTCGTCTCGATTCCTCCCCTGGCTCAGAACATCGAAATGGCGTGGGAGTGGCCAGAGATCCGCACGATGCTCGAACGATTTGGCTCGTTCTCGCGTTTCATCCCGTTCGACAAGCGTGGCACCGGATGCTCGGACCGTCGGAGCCGTGTCAACGCAATCGATGAGCGCGTGGACGATCTCCGAACCGTTATGGACGCCGCAGGCGTCGAACGTGCCCATCTGTTCGCCGCTTCCGAAGGTGGGCCGATGGCGATCCTGTTCGCAGCCACCTATCCCGATCGGGTACTGAGCCTGACGCTCAACGGCACGTATGCCGCAATCGTTCCTGCAGACATCTCCCCAGACGACATGCAGGCCATTCGAGATCGACAGTCGGTCGTCGTGAGCCAGTGGGGTACGCCGGACTCATCGATCGTCGATCGGTTTGCACCTTCCCTCGCCGGCGACCCGGCCTTCCGCTCGTGGCATCACAAGTATGAGCGCAACTCGGCCTCGACGGAATCGCTGCGCGACTTGATGGAGCTCTCGAACGGGATGGATGTCCACGAGGTACTACCGACGATCGAGGTCCCGACCCTCGTGCTCCACCGAGTGGGCGACATCGCCGTTCCTATCGAGTATGGGCGGGAGCTCGCCGAGTCGATTCCCGGAGCACGACTGGTGGAACTCTCGGGGGACGATCACTTCAGCTATGCGGGTGGCCTCGACGAATGGATGGACGAGTTCGAGCGATTCATCAACGGCGAGGTGAAGCCGCGCACCAATCCACGACCGCCCGCCCAGAGGGTGACAATCCGCACCTTCGGCCGATTCGATGTAGAGATCGACGGCGAGCCTGTGCCCACATCGGCGTGGGGATCCAAGCGGGCACGCCAGCTGTGCAAGCGACTGGTCGCCGCTCGGGGCTGGCCGGTCACACGGGACGAGCTCATCGACATGCTCTGGCCCGATGAGCACGACATGACGAAGCTCAGTGCTCGGCTGTCGGTCCAGCTCTCCGGCGTCCGGAAGGTGCTGGGAGGAGGCGTGGTCGCAGATCGCCAGAGTGTCCGGCTCGACCTCGACGAGGTCTCCACCGATCTCGAGGCGTTCCACCAGGCAACCGATGACACCGCGATCATTGCGGCGTATGCCGGGGAGTTCCTGCCAGAGGACCGCTACGAGGACTGGACCACCGGTGTACGGGACGAGGCACGATCACGATTCACGGCTGCGGCGCGACGTCTTGCGAGCCGGTCGAGGGAGCGCGGCGACCATCTCCGATCTGCCGAACTGGCTCGCCAGTTGATCGACATCGACCGGTACGACGAGGACAGTCACCGGCTGCTCGTCCGCAGCCTGCTTGCAGCCAATCAGGTCAGCGATGCCCGACGTGCCCATGAGGCGTGGGCAGCAGCAATGTCTGAGCTGGATATCAGCATCCCGCCGTTCGACTGACCCGGTCTGCCTCCTACCCGAAATCGGATCGAAAGGTTTTCTGAAGGGCGACGTGGACCATGCACGTCATGTCCATGCAACACGCACTCGCCACCGACGAGCCTCTTGTGCTCGCTGACCGTGAAGGCACCCACCTTCACTTCCTGAACCATCTCGCAACGATCAAGGTCGCCGCTGAAGCCGGCCGATCCATGAGCGTTGTCGAGTTCACCGGACCGAGGGGTTTTGGCCCTCCGCTCCACAACCATCTCGAGGAGGATGAACTCTTCATCGTCCTCGACGGGGAGATGACCTTCTTCACCGGAGACCTCCGCATCGAGGCCGAGACGGGGGCCTTTGCCTACCTGCCCCACGGCCGCCCGCACACCTTCCAGGTGATGTCGGACACGGCCCGATTCGTGAACGTCACGTCGTCAAACACAGCAGTGCCCCGGTTCGATGAAATGGTCGCCGCACTTGGTGTGCGGACAGACAAGCCGACGATGCCCGAACCGGGTGCGATAGATCCGGGTCGAGTTGCCGAGGTGTGTGCCGCACACGGCATCGAGATCCTCGGCCCACCACCCGCTCCGCTCGATTGAAGGAGATCACGATGAGACGACGACACACCACCAAGCACATGCGAACGATTCTCGGAGTAGCTCTGACCCTGTCCCTTCTTGCCGCGGCGTGCTCATCGAGCAACGACGACGCAAGCGAGCAACCAGAACCCGAACCGAGCACCACGACCACACAGGCGCCCACCACAACCGTCGCACCCGCAGTGGTCGACGTCGTGGCAGCCGACTACACCTACAAGGGGCTTCCCACGGAGATCGAGGCAGGTACCACGATCCGCCTCGTCAACGAAAGCGAAGCAGAACTCCACGAGTTCGTCGCCATCCGACTGCCCGACGATGAGACACGATCGGTGGCGGAACTGATGCAGCTTCCTCCGGAGGAGCTGGCAGCGTTCTTCCCCTTGGTCGAGACCGTGATCCTCGCGCCACCGGGCGCCGAAGGTTTCGCTGTTGAGGGCACCGGCACGCTCACGGAACCGGGTCGATACGCCATCATCTGTGCCATCCCCACCGGGGCAGATCCGGACGAGTACATGGCAGCCGCTGCCGAGTCCGAGGGAGGCCCACCGGAGGTGGAGGGTGGACCGCCACACATCGCCAACGGCATGTTCGCCGAGGTCGTCGTCACCGGCTGACCGCCACAACACGTAACGACGGGATGGTTGGTGGGGGGCTTCGCTCTCCCACCAACCATCCTTTGGTTTGCGGAACCGATTGATCCGAGCCAGCAACAGGTCCATCGATCTCTGAGGACTCCCAAGGAGGGGGTCGAATTCCTGAGACCAGTGGCGTCTCTACGCGTGCAAGCCTCGAGAAGGAGGAGACATGCGACAATGGTTCAAGATGGTGGCACTGGGTGCCATTGCGGCACTCGCCGTGGCCGTGCCAGGAGCCGCCGTGGGATATGAAGGTGACGACACACCGAACGCAACGACCGAGCGTGCCGCCGAGCAGGTCATGGAGCAGACCCAGGGCCGGTTCGGGCAGCCACGCGACGCCGCACCGGGCACCATGGATCAGGCTCAGGAGCGGAACCGCTCCCAGCTGCGCGACGGATCCGGGGAAAACTGCGTCAACGACTGTGACGGAATCAGGACCCGCGATCAGGCGCGAGATCGTGACCAGGCTCGCGATGGAACAGGAGAACACTGCGTCAACGACTGTGATGGGACCAGGGTCCGCGATCAGGCGCGGGATGGAACAGGGGAAGACTGCGTCGCTGGATGTGACAGGGTCCAACTCCGTGACAGGGATCAGCTGCGGCACGAACTCCAGGACAGCAAGGCTGGCTGCCGGGCCGCGTGGCGATTCAATCACCAATACGGGTTTTCGATGCACGTCGCCGTGTGAACCCTCGCACCTCACGACGAGGCTCACCCCGTGACCCTTCGTGAGATCGACGATCAGCTGGTAGACGGGATCCGGGATCGCTCCGATGCCGCTTTCACCACCGTCTACCAGCTCCTCGCGCCAGATCTCGCATCGTTTGCATTCGGCATGCTGCGAGACCGAGGTGCTGCCGAAGATGCTGTCCAGCAAGCGTTCCTCGAGTTGGCTCGTGCGGCCCCGACCATCAAAGGGGGTGGAAGGTCCGTGCGTGCGTGGCTCTATCGCAGCGTCCGGTTCAATTGCCTCGACGAGATTCGTCGACGCAAGCGGCATCCCGAGGACCCGACCAATCGCCTCCCCGACGCTGGGACATCGGACCCTATCGACCTCCCCGATCCTGCCCTCCAGTCAGCGCTCATGGAATTGACCGATCGCCAGCGGGCGATAGTCGTTCTGCGATATGTCCTCGATGCGTCCTTCGAAGACATCGCCAAGGTGATGGGATCGAACCGAACCGCCATGTATGCGGCGTGCGCTCGGGCCGAACGCAGCTTGGCACGACAATTGAGGACCGTCGAATCAGCCGAAGCTGCGGCGTCTGAACAAGTGAAGGGACGAGGGACTCGGCTATGAAACCAAACATCATGAATCGCATGCATGCGCTACGCATCGATGTTGAGGCCGACGTCCAGGAGCGCCAGATCAGCGCGATACTCAGTGAGCTCGGGGAGGCTCCTGCCGCACCGATCGTCGCACCCAGACTGCGTCGAACTCGCCGTCGTGCTGTTGTCACGCTGGCAGCTACGCTTGCCTTGCTTCTACCGGTAGCAGCCATCGCTGCAGAGAACGCCGTCCCTGGAGAG
>CAJQOW010000137.1 GCA_905480055.1 uncultured Acidimicrobiia bacterium | reverse complement strand
CGCGACGGATCCGGCCTTGCGAATCGAGCCGTCCAACCCGTCCTCGAGGATCGGCCGTTCGCCTGTTGCCCTGAGTTCGAGCGGCACACGCGTACCTTCGAGCATCGCATCGACATCGATCAGCCCCACCGCGCCGGTGCGAGCGAGAGCGCCGACGACCGCGTCCGGAACAGCCTGAGTTCTCTGGGCATCGAGGTCCAGCAGGCCTGCCACGCCATCGGAGGTTGGTACGTCGCTCCCCTCCGGTGGCGCCAGTCCGAACGTGGTCATCAGCTCGAGCTCGTCGCCGCGTGGTTGGAGCTCTGCAAGCACGGCATCGACCTGGCGTTCTCGTTTGGCCCGCTCTGCTGCCGCGCTCTTTCTGCGGCTCGTAGCGATGGAACCGACGATTGCGAATCCGCCAATCGTGGCGATGAGGAGCAGGAATACCCATCCGGGGAACGGGTTCGACTCGCCGGCATCAACTGACTCGATCGGTGCACCGGACAGAGCTGTGTCGACGGCTCCGACCATGGCGAGGACGCCACCGGCAAAGTCGCCTGCAGTGAAGAACGGACGTGCAGCGTTCGCAATTGCGGTTCCCGGAAGCACGATCCCGCTCTGCGTGACGATCTCCGTGCGTCGTTCGTCGATCGACACGAGGATCAGGATGCCGTCCTCCTCAACAGGATCGCCGACGCCCCAGTCGTTGGCGACGTTGACGGCGAAGTCTGCGGGTTCCTGTCCTCGGGAATCCTCCGCTATGACGACAGCGAGTGGCGTTCCGTGCACCGAGGTGACCCTCAGGATCTCTTGTTCGATTGGGTCACGAACCGTGATGACCCCTGGCTCGTCGGTGAGTACTCCCTCGCAGACGAGCCCCAGGTACTCACCGCAGTCGACTGTCTGCCCGGCGGCCGGGGCAGCGCCGGAGGCGAGAAGCAGGGCCGGTGCAATGATGAGTGCGACAGCCAACGAGCGGTGCCGCACGCTCGCCATCACGAAACGCCGTATCGCAGCGGGATGTCCGTTGGGCGGTAGAAGCCCGGGGCAAGTGAGGACATGCGTCGCATAGCTCCGACGACGTGGGCAGCGGTGCCTTCGTCACCGGGAAACCCATCGATCGTTTCCATGACGATAGGCGGCGTGCCATCGACGGTGATGCGATCGAACGTCTCAACGAGACCCCACGACATCACCAGATCAAGGACAATTTCCCGACCCTCTCCTGCGGACAGCACCGCTGAGTGATGGGCGCCAGCTACGTGGCCGTTGTCCATGATTGGCTCGATGCGCACGAAGACATCCCGGTGTGGCCACTCGAGGCCCCTTGCGATAAGCCTGGCGCTCGAGTCGAGACCCCTTGCGCCCACGCGGCCAGCGGCCACGGCCTCGTGAAACTCCTCCTCCGACAGTCCTCGACCGGACTTGGCAACCAGGGACGGACGTCGGCCTGAGGTGTCCATGTGGCGCTCCACATGGATGCGGGTGATCTTGCGTGATGCGCCTGCGACGAGGAGGGGAAGCCGGTCCATGACGAAGCCGGGATTGGTTCCTGTCACGATGATGGTTCGCCCGTCTGAGCGCGCCGAGGTGTGCATGGCATCCCAGATGTGCCTCGGGGCCCACGCCAGGCCCTCACAGGTGGTTACCACGTCGTATCCGGCAGAGACGAGGCGAATGATCTCCGGTGAGACCTTCTCGGCAGACGATGCGAACGCAACGAGCGCGACGGCGCCCGGTGTCGCCCTCGGAAGCTCCACGGTCGACGCATACCCGGGTGCACCGGTTGCTGCTACGAGCTCCCTCCTGGCTCGTTCGTCTGGGTCGACAACAGCAACGATGCTGTCCACGACGCCGTCCTCCAGGGCGGCTTCTGCGCCAAGGGTCCCGATGGGGCCAGCGCCCACGATCACAAGTCCTGCCATGGGCGTGAATCATGGTCGGTTGGTGAGCACTACCGCAACACGCGTTCGCCGATTCATCACCACCACTACGGTCGCACCGTGGAAACAGCGACGCTCAGCATGGCGCAACCGTTCGATATCGACCGCACCCTCCGGCTTCTCGAGGTAGGAGAGCGTGCGGACGACGGCACATGGTGGTGGGCATCGCAAACGGAAGCTGGCCTCGGCACGGTCCAGATATCTCGCAGCGATGATGGGGTTGTCGCGAGGGCCTGGGGCGACGGGGCGGGGGCATTGCTCACACGCCTCCCCAATCTGGTCGGACACGACGACACGTCCACGCTCATGGATATCCCGCAACGGGCCCGGCATCTCATGCGGGATACCCGAGGGGTCAGGTTGGGGTACACCGGCGACATCCACGCAGCGCTCGTCAAGGCTGTGCTCGGCCAGGTTGTGACCACCAAGGAGGCTTCCCGTAGCTTCCGTGCGCTCATGCGGATCCACGGAGCGCCTGCTCCTGGTCCGCACCCGATGCATGCCGTGCCGACTCCAGATGCGCTCGCTGGCCTCACCTACGAGGATCTGCACCGGTTCGGCATCGAGCGTCGACGGGCCGACACGCTGATCGAGGTCGCCAGGCGTGCGAAGCGTCTTGCCGAGATCACGACGATGTCACGGAACGACGCATACAGGCGACTTGAAGCGGTTCGCGGCATCGGTGCATGGACCTCAGCTGTTGTGATGGGGGCTGGTTGGGGAGACAAGGATGCGGTCCCTGTCGGTGACTACCACATTCCGAACGGGGTGGCCTTTGTGCTCACGGGCCGCGACCGGGGAACCGATGAGGAGATGCTGGACCTGCTCGAACCGTTTCGGCCCGAGCGCCGCC
This sequence comes from uncultured Acidimicrobiia bacterium, assembly GCA_905480055.1. The sequence goes on along the minus strand of CAJQOW010000137.1, from coordinate 3,370 downwards.
GATTCCTCGCGGCCATCAAACTCGCAGGCGTCCACGCCCCGAGATACGGCCCCAAGACGGCAGTGCGCAAACACCTGTGATCACGTGACGCCAGACCGAAGGCTTGGGTACTCCCGCCATGACTCGTCGCGCAAGGCCGTGTGTAGGGCCTCGGCCGCGGCAACAACCTCCCCATGCGTTGTGTAGAGCGGTGCGAAGCCGAAGCGGACCAGGTCTGGAGCGCGGAAGTCAACAATCACACCCTGCGCTCGGAGCGCCTTGGAGATCTGGAAGCCAGCTGCGTGGCGAAGCGAGATGTGGGAACCCCTGTGCTGCGGGTCACGCGGAGTGACGATGCTCATCTCGAACGATGCAGCCCATTCGCTCACTGCATCGAGGAATAGCCCAGTGAGGCTCGTGCCCTTGCGGTGAAGATCAGCAATGCCTGCCTTCGCACTGATGTCGATGCCTGCCATGGCTGCAGTGAGCGAGAGAATCGGTGGAGTGCCGACAAGGAATCTACGGATCGAATTCGAGGGAACGAACTCCGTGGCAAAGCAGAACTGGTCCTCGTGCCCAAACCAGCCGGTGATCGGTTGGTGCAACTCCGATTGGAGCGCGGCTGCCACGAACAGAAACCCCGGTGCTCCCGGGCCTCCGTTGAGGTACTTGTAGGTGCACCCCACTGCGAGGTCTGCGCCCCATGCGTCCAGGTCGACAGGCACAGCGCCGACCGAGTGGGCAAGGTCCCACAGCATCAAGGCCCCTGCGGCATGAACAGCCCGTGTCACCTCCGCGCCATCGTGCATCGTTCCCGAGCGGTAGCTCACGTGGGTGAGGGCAACCAGCCCGATCGAGTCGTCGAGGTGGTCCGCCAATGCTGATGGAGATGGATCCTCATCGATCACGATGAGTTCCCCTCCATGTTGGCGAGCCACCGAATCGAGGATGTAGAGATCGGAAGGGAAATTGCCAGCATCCGTCAGGATGCGTTTCCTTTCGGAAGCGCCGAGTGCCGCCATTGCAAGTTTGTACAGGTTGACCGACGTCTGATCGCCGACAACCACTTCACCAGGGGAGGCTCCGATCAGGGGAGCAAGGAGATCCCCGGCTTCGGCGCCCAAGTCCAGCCAATGGTCCCAGCCCATGACCAGCTCGGTTGCCCAGCCCTCCATGAGTGCATTGGTGACGGCCTCAGCAGCAGCTCGTGGTGGCCTCCCGAGCGAGTTGCCATCGAGGTAGATGAGCTCGTCGTCGATGACGAACAGGTCCCGAAAGTGACCCAGCGGGTCGGTGCGGTCGAGGTCAGCAGCCCGATTCCGCAGCGATGTCACTCAGTACAGCTCGTACTCGCCAGCGATGAGGCGTTGGGTGACGCCGGACCAATCGTCGAAGCAGTCCTCCGCGATCCCTCGCACGGTTGCTTCATCGAGGACGCCGGAGGCTTCGATGTGCACCGCTTGCGGTTCGGTTACGGGGTGTCCGATCGACGACAGCAACCGGAGGGTCACATCCGAAGTGTCAGTCTCAGCGAGCATGCGTTGAGTGATGTCGTAGCCGATCGCATGGTACGTCTTTCCAACATGCGAGGCTGGATTCTTGCCGGCAGCGGCCTCCAGGCTCATGGGGCGGTAGGGCGTGATCAGGCCACCGAAGCGGTTGCCGCGTCCTACCTGGCCATCATCGCCAGCTTCGGCGGACGTTCCGGTGAGCGTGAGATACACGGAGTCCTCCTGGTCTGCCTGGTTGACCTGAACGGCAACCGGGCGACCCGCAATCTCCTCCGCGATGACCGAAGCATCCTGCTGGACCTTGTCGACGACGGCATCGTATGCGGCCCTGTCTGCGACCTTCGTGGCCATGACTGGGCAGGCAATGGTGATCATGATCTCTTCACCCTCTCGGGCACCCATGACCTTGATGTCCCTACCGACCGGGTTCTGCGAGCGATACACGGGGTCGTTGAGCGACGTCTCGACCTTGTGCACGATCGATTCGAGCACGGATCGGGGTGATGACACCGCAGCGAACGAAGTGTCGTTCGCGAGCGGTGCGACCGTCTCGGCGTGGACAACAGCAGCGAGGTCGGCCGACGACTTGTTGAGCCACACCTCGACGTCGAATGCATCGGGGGTTGCGTCCGGGAGGAGTTCGAGCAGGCGTGCGTGATACTGGGCGGCGAGCGCGTCAGTGTCTGGTTGCCAATCGAAACCGTACGTAGCCTTTCCGACGAGAACGAGTTTCGAGGGCTTGGTGTGCACTCCGCCTCCGAAGTCGACGTCCACCGAGCCTGCGGCCAGGATTGCTTTGTCGACGTTGAAGTGGCGCACGGCTCCGGTGTACTTCTCGTAGTCCAGTGCGAGTTGGCAGGCGAGCTCTTCAGCGAGCCTGTCGCAGATGGTGTCGGGATGGCCCAAGCCCTTCCGCTCGACGAATTCGATCGGAGGGTTGTATGCGTTGCGAGTTGTGAGTGCGATATTCATGATGCCGTTTCAGTGAGGAACGGACAGGATGCTAGCCGTCCCCGTGCGCCACGCCGAGGCGTCGGTCGTACACTCGCCGTATGCACGGACCTTCAACGCGCGGGATACACGCCGACCGGCCGCTCGCCGAGCAGCCTGATGTGGCTCCTCCCGTGCGCCCGTCGACCACATTCGAGGACGGGGCAGGTCGGAGGTACCGGAGGGAGAGCCACGAAACGACCGAACGGTTCGAGGCCGTCATCGGCTCGCTCGACGGAGGTCATGCAGTTGCGTACGCCTCTGGGATGGCTGCCGTCGCCGCTGCGCTCGATCACTACCAGCCGCGTCGCATCGTCCTCCCCGATGCCTATCACGGCGTTGTTCACCTTGTACGCCGGCTCGAGGAGCAGGGGAGGGTGATCGTCGTGCCGCCCGATCAGCTTCGAGAGGGCGACGTGTGGTGGGTTGAGACGCCATCGAATCCTAAGTGTGCCATCACCGACCTGGATGCGGTCGTGGCAGATGCTCATGGTGTAGGAGCGATCGTCGTGTGCGATGCGACGTTTGCGACACCGATCGCCATGAATCCGTTGTCGTTTGGTGTTGATGCTGTCATGCACTCTGCAACCAAAGCAATCTCCGGCCACTCGGATGCGCTGGCTGGCGTGCTCGTTGTGGGCGACGCAGACGTCGCCGCTCGGCTACGCGACGAGCGCACACTGACCGGTGCCGTTCCCGGGAGCCTGGACGCCTGGCTGGTGTTGCGGGGCATACGGACCCTTTCCCTGCGTGTCGAGCGTGCCACCGAGACCGCACAGACCATTGCTGAGCAGTTTCACGGAAGGGGCATCGTGACCTACTACCCAGGGCTTGCCTCGCATCCTGGCCATGACATTGCACAGCGACAGATGCGCGGTCAGGGATCAATG
>CAJQOW010000136.1 GCA_905480055.1 uncultured Acidimicrobiia bacterium | reverse complement strand
CTTGGCTCCCACTCCCCTGAAGTTGCTTCAGAACACGCTGCTGGGGCCGAGGAGTTCCTGCAGTTCGGCGAAGAGAGCGGACCGGGGGTCCACGCGATGTTCGGCTCCGACCCTGAGGACCTTCTCTCCGGTCTCTCCTTGCATGTGGATGTAGACAGGCGACGTTCCCGGATGGTTCATCAGGACCGACTTGAGTTTCGACACGACGGTCGGCGACATGCGCGACGCGGTTACGCGCACTCGCACCGAGCGGTCTGCGGTCAGCTCGGGCTCAGATACCGATTGTGCGATGAACTTCACGTCGTCGCCGCGATGGTCGACGCGGCCCCGCATGACGACAACTGCGTCCTCCCTGATCATCGGGCCGTGCTCGGCGACGGTCTTGGGAAACGCAACCGCCTCGATGCTGCCCTGGAGATCCTCCACCGTGAAATAGACCATGGGGTCACCCTTGCGCGTGTATCTGCGGTTCACAGACCCGATGACGCCTGCGATGGTCGCCTGCGACCGGTCCTCCTTGTCCCACAAACCCGGAATGGTCGTATCGGTCATCTGGGTGAGGATCTTCTCGACACCCAGCAGCGGGTGATCAGACACGTACAACCCGAGCATTTCCTTCTCGAATGCGAGACGGACCTTCTTCTCCCATTCGTGCTCCGGGACCTCGTGCTCCTCTTCCCGCGACGTGTCATCTGATCCACCAAAGAGGCTGTACTGGCCAGCCTCCTCTGCCTTGCGCCGGTCGATCGTGGCATCCACGATGGCGTACGCGACCTCGACGAGCCCTCGACGCGAGTAGCCGAGCGAATCGAACGCACCAGCCTTGATCATCGATTCGATCGTGCGCTTGTTGAGCACTTGGATGTCAACCCTGTCGATGAACTCGAAGAACGACGTATACGGACCGTTCTTGTCGCGTTCGGCAACGATGAGGTCTGTTACGGCCTCGCCGACGTTGCGGACTGCGGACAGCCCGAAGATGATCTCACCGTCGTGGGCAAGGAAGTCACGTTCCGAGACATTGACTCCGGGAACCCGAACCGGGATATTCATCATCCGACACTCGTGCAGGTACTGGGCCGTCTTGTCCTTGTTGCTCTTCACCGATGTGAGCAGCGCTGCCATGTATTCGGCTGGATAGTGGGCCTTGAGCCATGCGGTTTGGTACGCAACCAAGGCGTATGCGGCGGAGTGACTCTTGTTGAAGCCGTATCCGGCGAAGTGTTCGATGAACCCGAACAGGTCCTTGCCGAGCTGCTCGTCGTAGCCATTGGTCACACACCCAGCAACGAACTTCTCCTCCTGCTCGGCCATGACCGACGGGATCTTCTTTCCCATCGCCTTGCGCAGTCCGTCTGCCTCAGCCATGGAGAAGCCAGCTATTTGCTGAGCGGTCTGCATGACCTGTTCCTGGAACACCATGATTCCGTAGGAGTCGTCGAGGATCGGGGCGAGGTCGGGGTGCGGATAGTCGACCTCAGCCTTGACATTCTTGCGATCGGCATACTCGAGGTGCATACCTGCCCCGAGCGGGCCAGGGCGGTACAGGGCGTTCAGAGCGATCAGATGTTCGAAGCGATCAGGCCCCAGATTGCGCATGAGCGCCCGCATCGGACCACCCTCGAACTGGAACACACCCATCGAGTCACCCTTGCGGAGCATGTCGAATACGGCTTCATCGTCGAGTGGCACATTGTCGATATCAGGCTTGGTGCCGGTGTTGCGTTCGATGAGCTCGATGGCTCGCTCGATCGTCGATAGGTTCCGCAGGCCGAGGAAATCCATCTTGAGCAACCCGAGTGCTTCAACCCCATGCATCTCATATTGGGTGACGATTTCTGCATCCTCGCCTTTTCGCTGGGTCGGAACGATGTTCGTCAGTGGTTCGGGCGAGATCACCACAGCAGCCGCATGGATCGAGTCCTGACGGCGCAGACCCTCGAGTCCCCTGGCAGTCTCGATGATCTCGGTTGCGCCGTCCATGGTGTCGAGGAGGTCTCGGAGGCCGGACGCTGCCGAGTAGTGATCGCGCTCGGCACTCGACGCGTCGGGTCCCGGAGGTGTGAGGCACTCGTCGATCGTTGCGTCATTGCCGAGAATGGCGGGCGGCATGGCCTTGGCTAGTTGGTCGCCAGCCGAGTAGGGATAGTCGAGAACCCGGGCGGCGTCACGGATGGCCTGCTTGCCCTTGATCGTCGAGAACGTGATGATCTGGGCGACATGGTCCGAGCCGTACTTCTCAGCCGAGTATCGGATCATCTCCGAGCGGTAGCGCTCATCGAAGTCCATGTCGATATCTGGCATTTCCTTGCGACCAGGGTTCAGGAACCGCTCGAAGATCAACCCGTACTCGATCGGGTCGAGATCGGTGATCCGCAGGCAGTAGGCCACGATGGACCCAGCTGCGGAGCCCCGGCCGGGCCCCACACGGATCCGCTGCTCAGCGGCATAGACGATCAGGTCCCACACGATGAGGAAGTACGCCGAGAACCCCATCTCAGAAATGACGCGAAGCTCGTAGTCGATCCGTTCCTGGATGTCTGCAGCGATCGTTCCATACCTCGCAACGGCGCCCTCCATCACCAGGTGGCGCAGGTACGTGTCCTCGTCGTGGCCTGCAGGAACCGGGAATTGGGGAAGCAGGATCTTGCCGAATTCGATACCGACGTCCGCCCGTTCCGCGATCCATAGCGTGTTGTCGCACGCCCCAGGGAACTCGGTCTGGGGGAACAGCGCCCGCATCTGGTCTGACGACTTGATGTAGAACTCCTGCGAGTGGAACTTGAATCGGTTCTCCTCGCTCTTGGATGAGCCCGTCTGGATGCACAACAGCGCATCGTGGGCTTCTGCCTCGTCTGCGCGCGTGTAGTGCGAGTCGTTCGCTGCCAGCAGCGGCGCATCCAGCCGCTTGGCGATGTCGACAAGGTCGCCCATGATCTTGCGCTGGGCCGGGATGCCGTGGTCCTGGAGCTCCACGAAGAAGTTGTCCTTGCCAAAGATGTCCTGGTACATCGACGCCGTTTCAAGGGCCGCATCGAAGTCCCGCTCCGTGCCGTGCTGATCGTCATCGGCACCTTCGTCAAC
>CAJQOW010000135.1 GCA_905480055.1 uncultured Acidimicrobiia bacterium | reverse complement strand
GGCGGCAGAACGCGAAGCGTTCCTGCAACGGGCCGCTCGCGGCCCGTCCCCTCCGACCTCGCTCCGCTCACCCACCTCCCCCAGCACAGCTGGGAGAGGGGCCTGAAGGCTTGTGGCGCTAGCCGATGATTTCGATGGCGTCGGAGATTGCCCTCACCAATCCGAAGAAGAGCACACCGGCCAAGCCGAGGTAGCCAGCCACCCCAATGAGTGTTCGCACCGCGATGGGGGTCCTCGGAACGAGCGCCGTGATCCACAGCGCAGCCGACGACACAAGCACAAACACAAACGACCAGGACGCGGCCACCGGCGGCTCGCAACCGCAGAAGCCCTCACCGACGAAGAGGACGGACAAGGCGAACGGGACGGCGAACACGAGGCCAAGCGCAGCGAACCCGGCGTACACGACACCGATGTTCTTCCAGCCCTGTTCCTCGCCCGGGATTCGTCGATCCAGAAATCCGAACGCACCATCGACTGCCACACCGAAGGCGACGTAGAGCGCAACGATGAGTCCTACCAGCAGGATTCCGTTGCCAAGAATGAGGAAGTCGGGATTGTCCGGATTCATCACATCCGACGATGCGCTGGTGAGACCGAACAGGACTACGCCGAAACCAACGCCCCGCCATCGGCCAAGCATCCACAGCCACGGTCGCAGGGCGAGATAGAAGACTGCCCCGGCCATTCCTGCCGCAATACCGATGAACACAGCCAGGGCGATGGACCCACCAACCGTCAACTCACCAACTCGGAATCCTGCCTCGGTGATACGGCCCGCTGCATCGCTACCCGCTGCTGCTCCAGCGATCCGCATGAAGAGCCGGCTGCCGAGGCCACCTACGACGATGCCAGCCACCAAACCCGCGAAGCCGCCGATGGTGATGTGACGGACGAGGCCGAACAACGAGGCGAACTGAACGCGAGGCACCCACTCCGGACTGGCCTCAGGAGAGCGGATGGTCGCCGAATCCAAGGTCGACGCTCCGATGGTGTTGGGTCAACCAACCCTACGCATGCCGCATCAGCGTTGCTGGCGCACTCGCGACGGTGCTGCCTCAGCCACAGCAGGTCGAGTGCAAGGGAGGGGTCGGCTTGACGCCTAGGGTCACGGCATGAGGATCGCAGCTGCACAAACGGCACCCGTCTGGGGAGATGCCACGGCAACGACCGAGGTTGCCATCGATTGGATCGGCAGGGCAGCGGATACCGACGTTGACGTTGTGGCGTTCGGGGAGACGTTCCTGTCCGGCTACCCGTTCTGGATATCGGTGACCGATGGGGCACGGTTCAACGATGCCGACCAGAAAGAGGCGTTCGCCTATTACCTGAACGGAGCCATCTACATCGACGGCCCAGAGATGGCGGCCGTCGCTGCCCAGGTCGCGGAAACCGGCGTGTTCACGTACATCGGCATTACCGAACGGTCTCCCAGTGGCGGCACCGTGTACGCGACCTTGGTGGCGATCGACCCCGAGCTCGGCCTCGTCAGCGCCCACCGGAAGCTCATGCCAACGTATGAGGAGCGGATGGCGTGGGGCATCGGTGACGGCAACGGACTCCGGACCCATCAGGTCGGTGACTTCACCGTGAGTGGTCTGAACTGCTGGGAGAACTGGGTGCCCGGCATTCGACACACCCTCTACGCACAGGGAACCACGCTCCACGTCGCAAGCTGGCCGGGGGCGGTCCGCAACACGATCGACATCACCCGCTTCGTCGCAATGGAAGGCCGCTGCTACGTGCTTTCAGCCGGGTCGCTGCTGCGCCCTGACGACATCCCTACCGACTTCCCGCTGCGAGACCGTGCCCTTGCCGCCGGTGACCTCGGATTCAACGGTGGATCCGCAATCGCCGCACCGGACGGATCCTGGCTGGCCGAGCCTGTCGACGGCGATGAACGTCTGGTCATCGCCGACATCGACCCCGCCGTCGTGCGCGGTGAACGGCAGAACATGACCCCGCCGGCCACTACTTCCGGGCCGATGTGATCTCCGTGGAGGTTGATCGCAAGCGACTCGACCCGGTGACTTTCACGGAGGAGTGATGCAGGGCCCCGGTGCTCTGGAGCCGAGGGGCTTCGGAGCCACTCGATTCTGCCACCCACGAGCCATGGTCCGGATCGGAATCGGAACGCCAACGCCACCACGGTCTGACAGTCCTCCCTTCAGGGGGCACGGGCGAACGAAGAGAGCCAGGGGGCGCGTGAGCCTGCGAACACAAACGTGGCATTGCCTTGGTGTGGGACCATCCCCCTGCATCGTGCGGACCGCGAGCGGCCCGTAGAAGAACGTCGAACGTTCTTTCGCTGCGCTCCTCTGCCGTCCCCCTTGAAAGGAGGACTGACAGTTTGAGCCATGGGCCAAGGGCCGTGAGCCATGAGCGTTGTGCGTCCCTGCAGGGGACGGAGCGGTAGCGGGTTCCGAACTGCGGCTACCGTTTTGGGGTGCGCATCATTCTTCAGGCCAATACCGACATCGAGGCGCTGCTCGACCTCAACCTTCTGATCAAGCAGCTCGCCCTCGCCCTCGGGCTTGCCATGGTGATCGGCAACGGATACGCCATCTACAAGAACCGCAAGGGTGAGAAGCCCAAGGACGAGGAGGGCGAATTCCGGTCCGGCCGTGCCTACTGGCTCCTGGGCGTAGGCGTCTTCATCGCATTGTGGGGCGGCCTCTCCATCCTGCTCTGAGGCAATGCGATCGTGTCCCAGCAGCTCGGGATCAGAGCTTGTAGGTTCTCGGCATGCGCATAGGACTCATCAATCAGCTTCATGGCAGGCCGAATGGCGACACACCGCCTCCAACCTGGGCATCGATCAAGGAACGGGCGTTGGTCGCCGAGCAGGCGGGGTTCGACATGTTCGTCTACGAGGACGTGCTCCTGTACCGCGGCGAAGAGGCAAC
>CAJQOW010000134.1 GCA_905480055.1 uncultured Acidimicrobiia bacterium | reverse complement strand
GATCGTGTACCCAGGGGCTCACGCAGCAACCCGACCGGAGCACCCAGCAGTGATCATGGCTGGTTCTGGCGAGGTCGTGACCTACCGGCAACTCGACGAGCGTTCGAATCAGTTGGCCCGACTGTGGCGGGAGCGAGGCTTGGTCACCGGTGATCACGTCGCCATCTTCAGCGAGAACCAGCCGCGGTTCTTCGAGGTCATGTGGGCAGCGCTGCGATCCGGTCTGTATGTGACGACGATCAACAGTTACCTCTCGGCTGAGGAGGTCGGCTACATCCTCCAGGACTCTGGGGCTCGATCGCTCGTCACCACGTCCGAGAAGGCCAAGATTGCGAGCGCTGCGATGCAGCATGCGACGGGATGCGTCGTCCCGTTGCTGATCGGCGATGCAGATCCGCGATTCGAGCCATACGCCGACGCGATCGGTTCGATGTCCACCGATCCACTCGACGAACAGCCAGCGGGCGAGATGATGTTGTACTCCTCCGGAACGACGGGCCGTCCGAAGGGTGTCAAGCGTCCGCTGAGCGGCAAGTCGGTCGCCGACGGAATGCTGATCGCAGGGCTGGTGAGCGGCGTGTTCGGGATGAGCGGCGAGTCCACATACCTGTCACCCGCTCCCTTGTACCACTCGGCACCGATCGGGTTCAGTCTTGGCGTTCAGTCACTGGGAGGGACGGTCGTCGCGATGGAGAAGTTCGACCCGGTCGACGCGCTCCATCTCATCGGCAAGCATGCGATCACTGATTCTCAATGGGTGCCGACCATGTTCATCCGGATGCTGAAACTCGACGCGGAGCAACGATCCGGGTTCGATGTCTCGTCAATGCGGGTCGCGATCCATGCCGCGGCACCGTGTCCCGTGGCCGTCAAACAGCAGATGATGGACTGGTGGGGACCGGTGCTGTGGGAGTACTACGCGGGGACGGAGTTGAACGGCTTCTGCCTGGTGCGTCCCGACGAATGGTTGGCCAGGCCGGGGACCGTCGGCCGGCCGCTGATCGGATCGATCCACATCCTCGACGAAGCGGGCGACAACTAACCTGCGAATGTGCCCGGCACCATCTACTTCGGTGACGGGCCCGCCTACGAGTACCACAACGCCCCCGAGAAGACCGAGAGCGTGAAGGACCCACGAGGCCGCGGCTGGACCACCCTGGGTGATGTCGGATACGTCGATGACGAAGGATGGCTGTACCTCACGGACCGCCAGGCGTTCATGATCATCTCCGGCGGTGTGAACATCTATCCGCAGGAGATAGAGGACTGTTTGGTGTTGCACCCCAAGGTTGCCGATGTCGCCGTGTTTGGGATTCCCGACGACGAGATGGGCGAAGCGGTGCATGCCGCGGTGCAACCTGCAGAGGGCATTGCCGGCGACGAGGCACTCGCCGTCGAACTGAGGTCACACGTGCGCGAGCACATCGCCCACTTCAAGTGCCCGCAGCGCTTCGAGTTCCACGACGAGCTCCCCCGGCTCCCGACCGGCAAGCTGTACAAGAACAAGCTGAGGTCACCGCACTGGGATAACCGCGATCGCGATATCTGATGATCCGACAACAAACCGTGACCAAACCCGACGAGGAGACCCACCGATGAAATTCGACGTGATGACCGGCGGCCTGCCGCTTCGCTCGATGGCTGCATTCGCCCAGGACGCTGAGCGCGCCGGCTTCTCGGGAATCGTGGTCACCGAGGGCGGGCGCACCGCATACCTCGGTTGCGGCGCCGCTGCGCTCGCTGCCGACATCGACATCCTCACTGGTGTCGCGGTCGCCTTTCCGCGCAGCCCGATGGTGACAGCGGAGATCGCGTGGGAGCTGGCCGAGGCGACCGGCGGTCGCTTTCGTCTAGGGCTCGGCACACAGGTCCGCGCCCACATCACACGCCGCTACGGCTCTGACTTCGAGCACCCCGGCCCACGGCTCAAGGAGTATGTGCTTGCGATGCAGGCGATCTTCCGTGCGTTCCGGGGCGACGAGCCGCTGGCGGTCGATGGCGAGTTCTACCACCTCGACCTGCTCCCAGCGCAGTGGTCACCTGGGCCGATCAGCACACCGAACCCGCCGATCGACGTCGCTGCCGTGAACCCGTGGATGCTCCGCATGGCCGGCGAGGTCGCCGACGGTGTGCACGTCCATCCGCTCAACCACCCCACCTACCTCCGCGAGACGGTGATCCCCAACCTCAACGAGGGTGCCACCAAGGCGGGCCGCTCCGCCGAGGATCTGGAGATCATCGTCCCCGCGTTCATCGTCCCTATCGACGACGACGAAGCGCGCTGGCGCAACTTCGCACGGATGCAGGTCGCGTTCTACGGATCAACACCCAACTATGCGTTCATCTTCGAGCAGCTGGGTTTCGACGGAACCACCGACCGCATTCGCGAGCGGCAACGCGCCCGCGACCTTGCGGGTATGGCCGCCGAGGTGTCCGACGAACTGCTCGACCACTTCGTGGTCACAGGCCCGCGCAGCGAACTCGCCGACAAGATCCTGGAGCGCTACCAGGGGCTCGCGACGAGAGTCGTCAGCTACTTCGGGGGCCTTGACTGGACGAACGACCCGTCGGCCTTGAACGCATGGGCCGATGTGGCTCGAGGTGTCACGAACCCATGACGGCACCACATGGGCTCGATCATGACGTAGTGGTCGTCGGAGCCGGCTTCGCGGGCCTGTATCAGTTGCACCGGCTGCGAGCGTTGGGATTCTCGACGGTGTTGCTCGAAGCCGGCTCCGGGCTCGGTGGAATCTGGCACTGGAACTGCTACCCCGGCGCCCGGGTCGACTCGCATGTGCCCGTCTACGAGTTCTCCGACGAAGAGCTGTGGAGGGACTGGTACTGGGACGAGCGATTCCCGGACTGGACAGCGCTTCGTCGGTACTTCCAATACGTCGACGACAAATG
>CAJQOW010000133.1 GCA_905480055.1 uncultured Acidimicrobiia bacterium | reverse complement strand
CTCCCTGGCATTGATGGATGCGCCCACAACGGCTTGCTGCGCTGGATCAACTTCCGCTTGACGGGCAGTGACGGCGTCTGATGTGACATTGAAGACCGTGAGGTCCTGGCAAAGTGTTGCCGGACCCGAGTATGTCGTCCGAAGGGAATCGAAGACATCGTCGATGTAGCCATCCACGACATGGGTGTGCCACATGGCCGCCATCTTGGGCTCGACCATGTCGAACACGATTCCCGCAGCGTTTGCGGGCGTGTGCGCCTCGTTGACGACCATGCGTGCTTGATCAATCGGGAAGCTCATCATTTCGGCGAATGTTTCGGCCGGAAGGAAGGTCTCGTGGATCAGCAGATCACAGTCCTGAGCCGCCTCAACGAGCGTCATGGTCGGCTTGGTATCGCCCGAGAACACGACAGATTGGCCGCCGTAGTCGATCCGGTAGCCGACTGCTCCGTTGAGGGCATGGATGACCGGGAACGAGGTGATCGTCACTCCATTGCGTTCGTAGACCACCTCAGTGCTGTCGTACGAAACCTCATGCGCAGTGGCGTGTGTACCTGTCGTGGGTACGTATCCAGCCATCGACGCATGGTCCCACGCCAGCGCTCGTTGAATCAGATCCACGAAGGTTGCCGTACCTCGTGCTGGGTCGTCAGATGAGCCGCCCCACACCTCGACGGGATCGATCCGGCCTGCTTTGGCGTAGCTACCCATCAAGGTGAGATAGTCCGCAATGTGGTCCGCATGGAGGTGGCTGAAGAACACATTCTTCAGGCTGGTGACGGGAACCTTCAGGCCGCTGAAGTTGGCCAGCGATCCAGCGCCCAGGTCGAACACGAGCACATCCCGTTCCGGGTTTCCCACCTCGATCAGAACTGAACCGGCCGCCTGAGACTTGGTCACCCACGGCAGCCCCGAACCCAGGATCGACACCCGAATCTCACCCTCAGAAAGCTCTTCGGTTCCAGGTTGGAACTGGCCACCCCGACTGCCAGAGGCTGAGCCAACGACGGGATCGGTGGTGATAGCTTCCGTCCCACCCAGATACGCCGGAACAAAACGAGACTTCACAAGACCTCCCGGGTCGATCGTGTCCAACGTATACCAGCGACCCGGCCTAGACCGCCCTGACCCGCTCATACTCCCAATACGGCAGGTCGCTCATTCGTCTGTCTCGTTCGCGAGGTCGAACGGAATAGGATCCATCTGTGATCGGTAACTGGCTACCAATGCTCTTCACAGCAGAAGGCATCGTCGCCATGATCCTCTTCGCCATCGTTGTGGCTGTGGCAGAGAGCGTTCTCAAGTGGTTGGACCGTCACTGAAACCGGTCTCGCGCATTGATCCCCATCGGCGAACTCCTCGCCCCCATGTGCCGATGTGTTCGGGCCTGGCCTCCGTTGAGGGATTCGATCAGCGTGGCGCACCACCGACAGATCAGGCTTGCTACTCGCCGGTTGTCCTCGCCGAACCGTGGGGGCGTTGGGTAGGGTCGAACGGACCGGCGATGACCGAACCCACCGGTAGGGAGGGATACCGTGCCCCGTCTCATTCCTGTGATAGCCCTATTCGTCGTCGTCCTTGCCGCTGCGTGTAGCGACTCGTCGGATGGCGATGCACTGAGCTCTGAGACCACCGCCGCAGTCGTGTCGGGCACAACGACGACTACTGCATCGACAACTGACACCTCTGTCGCCACAACGACCAGCCCTGACGACACCGTGACCCTCGTCTGCACTCAGAGGCTTCCTGATGAGGTGTACGTCGCCGATGTGAGCGCCCTTCCTGATCCTGCCACGGATCTCGACGTGAACTTGCCCGCAGGCAGTTCGTACTTCGCGTGGAGCACCCGCGATGGGCCCGAGTCGGACTTCGCGCCGTGTTTCCATCGAGCTGACGACTCGCCATTCGATGATGACTCGCTCGTCATCGGGATCGAGCTAGACGGGGAAGCACGCGCCTACATACCGGACCAACTGATCGCCCATGTGGTGAATGACCGCATGGGACCGACACCGCTCCTCGTCAGCTACTGACCGCTTTGCGGAACGGCGATGGTCCATCGCCGCGAGATCAACGGAGAGGTCGTCGCGTTCGGGCACCAAGGCTCTGTCTGGCAGGACGCACAAACCATTTTCGACCACAAGACGGGATCAGTCTGGGCGCAGCCCTACGGATCAGCGTTCATGGGTGAGCTCGCCGGGTACGAACTTGAGCTCCTCCCCTTCACCATGACTACCTGGTCCCAGTGGAAGTCTCTCTATCCCGACACCCTTGCGTATGCGGACCCAGTCGGGGTCCAAGAGGAATCGCTCGAAGAGTCAGCCATCGTCGTGGAAGCTTTCGGCGGAACTGTCGCGTACCCACTGATCACCCTGGGAACATCGAGCGTCGTCAACGACACCATCGGCAGCGACGAGGAACCGATCGCAGTCGTCCTCGACGACCAGGATCACCTCACCTGGCGGGTGTACCTGAGAGAAGGACCAGACGGTGAAGCGATGGAATTCATCCAAGGGCCCGAATCGGGGCAGATCACCGATATCAGCAGCGGCACCACGTTCCATTCCGTCTACGGGTACGGCATCAACGGACCCCTATCAAGTCATCACCTGCAAGCCATCCCCGCCTCCACCATCTTCACCGACCAGTTCCTCGACTACCACCCCATGGGTCGCCTCTGGGCGCCGTGACTCCGTCCGAAGCCCGACGGACACCAGAGCAGAGGTGCTCCCACCTGCCCGACACTTGTGAGCGCCCATATGTGCCGATGTGGGTGTCTACCTCAGGGGAGGAGATCCGATCAGTAGTCTGATCACGCTGGGACGTTGCAGGTGAGACGGAGGGCGGTCGAATCGATTGAAGCGATTCCGTAGCATTGCCGAACTCACCATCGGTGTTCTCTATGCCATTGGTGCGGTTCACCAACTCGCCTTCGTCCTGCAGGACAGCGATGCCTTCTACGAGGCGATGGCCGCAGCGTCCTGGCTTTCCCCGGCCGTCACCTTCATCGAGCAGGTGCTGTTGCCGTGGAGCACGGTCGTGACGCTCGCCGTTGGCTTGCTCGAAGCCGGCCTCGCGATCGCAATCCTGTCCCGAGGACGGGCGGTACGGCCGGCACTGTATGTCGGCGGAGCCTTCTCGGTCTTGGGAGCCTTAACCGGAGCTCCGCTCGAGACAGTGGGCTATGGAGCCCTGGCCGTACTTCACTTCTGGCTTGCTTCACAGCGCAGCGAATCGCTACCACCCGACTTTGACGACGCAGGTGCGGATTCGCCGTAGCCAGGTCCTCGGATGTTGCCATGTCGGACGCTCATATGCGCCGATTTGTGCGGCTGGTGTAGGCGTTGGTTCAGCCTTTGCCGCCCGCTAGCCGCGCTGCTGATGGTGCTCGGCGGAGCCTGATCATCGCGACAATCCCGACAACGGGGCCTGGGACAAGGACGAGGAACGCCCATTGCCACGATGTAGCGTCAGCGATCGCGGACACGAGCCAGATCGAGATCAAGGTCAACGAGAATCCGAGTGCGGTCTGGAGTGTGAGGGCTGTGCCCCGAACCTCGTCGTCGACGACTTCGGTGACCATCGCTGAGAACTGCGCCGAGTCAGACACGATCGTCGCTCCCCAGACGACAAGCACCACGACGATGATCCAAGAGGGCCCACCGAAGACAACGGCAGTTGCCGCTGCCATCGTCCCGGACACAAGTAGCGAGCCACCCGCGACCAGAGTTCGCCCGTTCCGGTCAGCAACCCAGCCCGCCACCCAAGAACCCAACCCACCGATGGCAATCATCGCAAAAGCTGCCATCGAAGGCGACCCGACGAAGGCAGATGCTGCAACCCAGGTAGCGACCCAGGTCCAGGCTGCATAGAGCTCCCACATGTGCCCCAGATATCCGACCGTGGCGAGACGGAACCCGCGATTCGAGACGATCGTGCGCAGATGTCGCCAGGAGAACCCCGACACCGACGTCTCATAGGGGCCGTCGCCGACAGCCAGCATGATCGCCACACCGACAAGCGCAAGAACCGAGGACGAGGTCAACACCACCTGCCAGTCCAACCCAACACCGCGCACGAGATGCGGCAGGGCCGATCCCACAGTTAGCGCACCAACCAATACCCCGAGCGCCATCCCCCGACGTTCCCTGAACCAGCCAGCGATCGTCTTCATCCCACTCGGATACACCCCCGCAAGGGCCACACCAGTGACGAATCGCGCCAACAGAACCACCACAAACGAAGGTGAACCCACGACCACCAGTACGCCGTTGGCCACCGCCCCGATGGTCGCCGAGATCGCAAACAATCGACGCGCGGGTATTCGATCGGCAAGGTTCGCCACTGCGGACAAAAGCGCCCCAACCACAAACCCCACCTGAACAGCCATCGTCAACCATGGAACCTGAGACGGACCCAGCCCCCAAGCTGCCTCCAAAGACTCAGACACAGCGGACGCTGAGAACCAAAGACTCAACACGAGCAGCTGAGCCACCGAGATGAGCGCAAGCGCACGGACCTGACCTGAGGTCATGACGCCACAACACCGCATCCCAGAATGCCTGTTCCCGCACCCCGCATCACGATGCCTCCACAAACGGTCGGATATGTGCCGTGATGGGGCGCCCTACCTCACCTGACTCGGGACTATCAAGCTGTCTACTTGAGAGGCCGCCTCCCCATCGAGGCACTCCAGTCCCTGGTGCTGGTGGAGGTGTTCCAGCGCCATTTCACGGACCGCCGCCGGAGCATCGACCGTTTCACAATGCGAGCCTCCGGGTATGAATCGATCGCACACGTACCCAAACATCGGGCCCCTCATCGTCGGTCAGCATCGCCACGCTACACCCTGACAGCATATGGCCACCTATACGTGCCGATATTTGCAGGACTCTTGGGGCCCGGCCGAGGCTGTGTAGAGTCGTGAGCGGAGCCAGGTCCGTTCAGATCACTTATGAGAGGGTGCCGACATGGATTTTGACGGACTGAGAGGATTGGGGGCAATCGAGGACTTTGCCATTCAGCGCCCAGACTTTGCCACCAAAGCATGGGTTGGAGCGCTGATGAGGCGCAACAGAGTTGTTGTGTTGGCGACCACCGATGGGGCCAAGCCGTGGGTTGCCCCGCTCGAATACATCGTCGATGACGACTTGAACCTCTACTTCTTCTCCCCAACAGAGTCTCGCCATGTCCAGCACCTGGAGGCCAACGCCACTGTTGCTGCCACCGTGATGGATCACACGCAACCAATCGTGTCGCCAACGGCGTCTGTATTTCTCAATGGCATCCAAATGGAGTGCATCGCAGCTCGGGTTCCGCCAGAACAACTGACGGATACGTTGAAGGAAACCATCGGGAGTGCTGACATTTCAATCCCGCCCTATGCGGTGTTCAAGATCGTTCCCCACCGCGTGTATGTCTCAAGGTTTCACGACGGAATGCACACGCGTATCGAAGTTGATATGTCCTGAATAGGGTCGATCACATCCGGCAATATGCGTGTGCCCATATGTGCCGCTATGGGGGGTGACTGTTTCGTGTGGATAACGAGCTATCTCCCATTCAGCGGCTCCTCGGTCGGAGAAGCTCTCTAGGCGGCCTTGACGCTCGCCTCCACCTTCTCGGTGATGAGCAGGTAGTCCGTTCCGTGAACCCAGAACGCCTTCATCGTGACATGCGGCATGATCCCGACCACCTCGCCGTCGAGAGAGTTCAGGAACCGTTCGAGGTTGATTGGGTCCTTGGCCTCTGTCCACGCAAGTCTGTGGACTCGGTACGAACTCATGCGGCCTCCTTCCTCGACCATCAGACAACGTATCTCGGGCCAACAACGCTGTCCATCAGAATCGGCCGACCCGGAACGCTCATATGTGCTGTTATGCGTGATCTCGTTCAGCGCCCAGGGTTCCTGCGGGCGGATGCGGTCGACGTGGTTCTCGATCGCCAGCAAGTCCACCGTCGGAGGGATCATCGCCGCCTGCGTTCCGCAGTGTCTCGTCAACAAGCCGCTGAGTAAACGCCTGGAACTCGGTGCCGTCGATGTCACCGGTTGGCGAATGCTCCGATGCGGCTTGGAGGAGTGCTTCGTTGCCTGCCTGAATGAGAGCAAGCGCACCAACCTCTGGATTGCGGCTTGTGAACGTGAGGGCGAGTTGGTACACCATGGTGAGATGAGCTTCAACAAGGCGCTCTCGAGCGTCAGCTTCTGCCCTGCTCCCGGTTTTCGCAAGGGCTTCATGATCCTCGAGACACTCCTCTGGGCCCATGGGCTCGAATTCTGCAATCGACTCCAAGTACAGGTCAAGCGGGTCCGAGGCTGCTTCTTCCATATGCCAACTCTACGGATCGGAGGAGCACGTCTTCTGACACTCATATGTGCCGTTATGCGTGCCCTTGACCTGTTTGCGGATAGGTCCCGTTGTATCGTCGTTCCATGAAGTGGCTCGGCTACCTGTTGGCTCTAGCGGGTGTGTTCCTCGTCGCTCTCGGCATTGCGTCGATGGCGGTATGGGAGATTGAGTTCTTCCGAGCCACCACGCTTGACCGAGATTTCACCGGTCTTGTGTGCGGCACGCCGCTCGACAACCCTGGATGGGCAACGGGGTCCCCCTGTCACGGTGCCGTGAACAGACAGACCGGAGTCTCGATCCTTGTCACGTTCCTCGGAATCGGAGCGATCATCGCATCAATCGTGTTGGCAGTTGCCCACCGTCGCTACGAGTCAACGACTGGGTCGCGTGCCCCCGCATAGTTGCCCTTATTCGGACTCTTGCCGAGGCTGAGGGCGAATGGTCATGGTGACCGCGAGCGTCAGCACCCACAAGAAGACGAGGAGGGCGAGGGTCACACGACGGTCCAGCGCGGAATTCACCACCGCCACGATTGTTGCCACGACGCCTGACCAGCCCAACCACCGTGGCGGGTCACCTCGGTTGATCGAGACAATGCTGACGCCCAGCATGAACATGATCAGGGGAGCGCCGAACCAGACTCTGAAGCCTTCCTCCAACACCCACAGGGTCTTGGCCACCTGAGGGTCACCCGCTAGCGAACCGACTAAGGCGGCTGAATTGATTGCGCTTCCCGCCAAGATCAGGGTCACCATCGCCACTCCGCCACCGAATGCAGCCCAAGCTGCTGCTGATGGTCCACGCTCGGTGAGCCGCAGGTGGAGAGACCCGACGAACCAGAACCCGGCGATAGCAGCCAAGGTGGCTAGGGCGATACCCGTCTCAATGACATCGACACGATTGGCCAGGTCGTGGGCAATGGCTTCAGCGGTTTGGTCGGCGCCCTCAAGTTCCGACGCGGCCACGAACCACGAGGCAAGGGTCAGCAGCACGAACGAGATCCCCGCTATGCCGCCAGTCCTATCAATCCACCTGGTAGCTGTTGTCTCCACACTCACTCCCGGCTTGCTGTTTGCCAAATCTAGGTTCCACCCAACAGACAAACCAGACCCCGATACGGGTGACAAGCCCGGGCCCCGTAGATAACCGGCATTCAGCACGGCTTCTCAGGCACGCATATGTGCCGATATGTGCGGTCCGGAATGGCGTGCGCGCTAGCGCTCTGATAACTGGGCGAGCACTGTGGTGAAGGCGGGGCGAGGGATTGTGGCTCCGTCGTTGGTCACCACCCAGATCGCTGTCGCCCCGGTGCTGGTGTCGTGGGCGTAGACGGAGAGGAATCCGGGGATGGAACCGTCGTGTGCGAACTGGGTGTCGCTGAGCCGGAAGACTCCGAACCCGTACGATGCTGGGATTCCGTAGAAGGTGGTTTCTTGCGGCCCGGTCTCTGTCATGTTCTTTAGGGAGTCGGCGGTGGTGATTCCTCCGCTGAACAGCATGCGCAAGCTGCCCGCGAGTTCCTCGACATTGGCAACCACTGCACCACTGGCCCAGGCGGCTGTTGCGATCGACGTGAAGTCGAAATCGACTGGTACCGACTGCACACGGATCGTGTACGACGATGTTGGCTCGGTCCCTGCTTCGAAGTGAGCGAGGTAGCTGCCGCTGCTGTTGGCCGGTTCGAGCAC
>CAJQOW010000132.1 GCA_905480055.1 uncultured Acidimicrobiia bacterium | reverse complement strand
ACCATCGTCCTGCTCGTGAGGGTCGGTTCACGCGTATACCGGGGGGCTGCTTTGCGCACCGGAAGCAAGGTGTCCCTCAAACAAGCCTGGAGCCTCGCCGACGAATGAGCGGCGCTCGAGTCGACGACCCTCCGGTCGGGTAGCAGAGGGCGGACAGACCCTTAGGTGCTGACGAACCGCTCGGCTGCACCGACAGCGGGGGGTGGACGTCGGAAGTCCACGCCCGGTGGTATCGGTGCGCCCGTTCGTTCCAGTGCGAGCCACCACGACGGCGAAGATCCCATGGACCATCGGAGTGCGTTGATCATTGCCTTTCCCGCGGGCAGGGCACCGGGAACCTGCTTGACACCGAGGAGAAGCTGAAGGCGTTCGGGAATGGTGGCCGCCGCAGCCTGGAACAACACGCGATATCCCACGTTCACACCGATCGGGAGTGGTGGCTTCCGCAGGAAGCGCATCGTCGCCTCCATACCGGGCGAAGCTTCGAGTGCTGGATGTTCGGCGATCCACTGCGAGAGTCCATGTTGCGTCGTCGGCAGGTCCGTTGACCGCAACATGGCGCCGAGCTTCGTCTGTTCCGCGACGAAGGCATCCGCATCCTCGACTGACAGGGGCGCCCGTCCGAACACCTGATGGGCCGTCGGGAATGAGTCGATGAGGACGTTGTGAACCCAGGAGGCGAAGTCCCCTCCAGTTGCCGAATACGCGGTGCCACGATGCGACACGCCCTTCACCGGCACGTGTGCGCGGCGAACCACAGCGAGTGCCTCCTCGACCTCGGGCATCGCCCCATATCCGGTTGCTGTCACGTATGAGCTCGTGCGCGAGAGGCGTCCCAACGGGTCAACCTCGTACGTCGAGTGATCGGCCACGCCAGCGACCACTTCCGGGTGGGCTGCCTGGATCATCAGGGCCCTGATGCCGCCTACGAACGATGAGACATCGCCGAGCACATGCCACGAAGGTGATCCCGGGCCGAAGAGCCCCGGATCTCCGGGATAGTCGAGCGAACGTGCGAGGGGATAGTCGGCGTACGCGAAGAGCCCGGCCGTTGAATCGGCCACGGCAGTGCGTGGGTTGAGCATGGCGGGAATTCGCATCATGAAACTGTACGGAGCCACAGCGCGGTCTGGTTGCGTCCGGCGACCCTTCAGGTCTGGGTGCGCCGTGGTCTGCCGACCAATCCAACACCGATGACGGCGAGGGCCGCGCCCAGCATGATGATGGGTGTCAATTCCTCGCCGAGGATCAGCACGCCACCAATCACGGCAACGAGGGGGGCGAGGTATGCCGTGATCGAGACCAGCGTCGCGGAGGCATGCTTTGACGCATAGAGGGTGGCTCCGAACGGGAGAAGCGTGGACCCCAAACCGAGTACGAGGAGCAGCAGCCACAGGCTTGTCTCATAGGCGCTGACGTCGTCGAAGCCAATGAACAACCCTGCGACCAGGGACACAGCAAGGCCGGACACGAACATCGGTGCGGCCAGTTCGACGGTGTCGTGGAGAGGTGCGTACTTGCGCTGCAACACCCCCGATAGAGATCCGACGATGACTCCCAGGCCGGAAAGGGCGAACCCATATGCGACGTTTCCCTCGCTGCCGAGGCCAGAGTCCCCTGCGCCTGCGATCACCGCCGTCCCGGCCAGCCCGATGACGAGACCGAGTATCTGACGTCGGGAGACGGTCTCGTGGATGAGAATCGAAGCCAGTACTGCAGTCGTTGCAGGCACCAGGGTGATGACGAGTCCCTCAACCCCTGCAGAGATGTAGTTGAGCGAGGCCATGAAGAGCAGAGGTGCCAGTCCAATCCGGAGCGTCCCCACTATTGCTCCGTGTCGCCAAGCCATCCCGGACGGCCATATACGTGAAACGGCCATCCATACGACGAGCGCGACAGAGGCCACAATCGTTCGGATCGCAAGGACAGTGACCGTATTGGCACCGAGTTCATACGCGGCTCGCGTCCCGACGCCGGCAAGGCCCCAGCCGAGGGCGGCGGCGAGGACGGCGATGATGACCCGATTGCGCATCCGAACGAAACTAGCCGCCCAGAGGTAGGTCGTGTGGCAACAACCTCTGCGCGGCGCGTTTCGTGGAGGGGGAGGGTCTGGCTACTTCGCGTGATGCCCGTCATCCCTCGTGGGACCAATGAGCGCCTGGTTCACTTGCGGTCGGCGAGGACCCTGAGGAGCGCTCCGATCTCGAGATGATCCTCGAGGGGGTGGCGGAGGGGAGGTCCGGATGGACCTCATATCGATTTCTACGGCCAACCTTCTCGTGAGACAGGTAGCCCGCCTCCTCCAGACATGGCCATGATCTGGTTGTCGTGCCGTTCGATGAGACGAGATGGCGACGAGGGGCAGGGGGCTCCTCCGTGGCGATGCACCTGTTGCGCAAGTGCCCGGTGCCCGTGTGGGTGGATTCTGGCAGCGACGGGCTGAGTCGTGACGTTGCTGTCGCCGTTGGGCCCCTCGACTCCGAACCGAGGCATGATTCCCTCAATGTGACGCTGTTGGAGCTGGCGACATCACTCGCAGCATTGCAAGGAGGATCCGTTCACGTGATCCACGCCTGGCGTCTCGAGGGTGAATCCATGTTGCGCCGCGGTCGGCATCGACCGCCTTCGCGCGAAGTGGATGAGATGGTTGAGCTGACACACGCGGCCGCCGAAATGGGACTCAAGCGACTGATGGATTTCCAGCCGGATATCGATGTGCCGACGGAGATCCACCTTGTGAAGGGCGACGCAGGTTCGGCCGTCCCGTCAATCAACGAGACTGTTCAGCCGAGTGTCGTCGTGATGGGCACGCTTGCGCGGACGGGCCTGAAGGGCGTGTTCATGGGCAACACGGCCGAGCATGTGCTCGGGTTGATCGACACAGCTGTGCTCACCGTGAAACCAGAGGGATTCGAGACGCCCGTAGGCGTGTGACAGGCGTCTGCTCGCTCGGCTGAGTGCCGAGATGCCCTATCCCTCACTACGATTGCCTCCTCAGCCCGGCCGTTGTGCGCCATGCAACGCGGCCGAATCGATAGGAGACACTCATCGCAGGCAAGGACGACTACTTCAGGGCAAAGGGCGTTGTGACCGAAACGCTCCCAAATGCCACGTTTCGGGTGAAACTCGAAACGGGACATGAGGTCACTGCCCGTGCGTCCGGCAAGATGCGCAAGGGTCGCATGATCCGCATCATCCCCGGGGATGCCGTCGAGGTCGACGTGTCCGCTTACGACCCCACGATGGGCCGCATCGTCTGGCGATACCGCTAGACGAGCTTCGCTCGTTGGTACCTCGTAGCTGGTACTCGGGAACGTCTCGTGATCCCAGCCATGGGCCTTGAGCCTTGGGGCTTGCCCCATCCTGCTGTCCCCTCGTGAGGCTTGGCAACAATCACTCCATTGTCGAACTGCGGTCACCTTGCGTTCATGTTGGCCGGATACCTTGTTGATCGTCAGGGGAGCGGTATCGCCAGCACGCATTCCGCAGCCCTGTACTCGCAGCGCGAGCAGAAGCTAGGCACCTTTCGGGGGTTCGGTGCCGGGCTGCGAAACGGGTGGGGTAGAGGTCGAGCTCTGCCCCACCCGAGGTCTTTCTCGCCGGTGTTGGAAGGTCCCAGAGCTGTTGCCGAGCGGAGTCCGCCATCAATGTGTCGCCTGTTGGCCGGATGCGTTTGTGCTCCACAGCCGGGCTACTACGGGTAGGTTGAAGGTATGGATCTCTATGCACGCGTGAACATTCTCGACGGCAGGGCCGTCCGCCTACCGCACGGCGACGTCCGCGAAGCCATTGCGCTCGATGACGACCCGGTGAACAGGGCGAAGGGCTGGGTGAACAAGGGGGCAGACAGGCTCCACATTGTGGACCTCGATGCGGCCGCCTATGGCGACTACAAGAACCGCGAACTGATTTCATCGATCATCAAGGCCGTCGACATCCCGGTTCAGGTCGGTGGTGGTGTCCGGTCGCAGGTGGATGTGCAGCGCGTGCTCGACATGGGCGCGTGGAGGGTTGTCGTCGGGACGCTCGCCATCATCGACCAGGTGTTGTTCTGGGAGTTGAACCGCCTTCACCCGCACCGCATCGTGGTGGCCCTCGATGTCCACCCGGATCTCGAGATTTCCATCCATGGTTGGACCGAGCGAACAGGTGAGTACCTCGAAGAGACGCTGATCAACCTGTCATCGGGAGGCGCCGCAGCCTTCATGATCACGGAAGTTGGGCGTGACGCGCTTGTCGAGCCCCCAAACTACGAAGCACTCTCGATGGCGCTGTCACTCGTTGATGAACCCGTCATCGCCGCTGGAGGCGTGCGTGATCTCAACGACATTGCCGAGCTGACTGACCTGAAGGTCGAAGACAAGCGGGTCGCCGGGGTCGTTGTTGGCCGTGAGGTCACCGCCGGCCGATTCACCGTTGAACAGTGCGCCGCAGCGCTGGCTGCAACCGGTCAGATGCGCGGCCCATGGTCGAGGGCTGAACTCGATGCGGCACTGGTGCTCTACCGGGACATCGCGCCGGCAGGCGATGCTGAATCGGCGACCGACTTCGTTCAATGGCTCGCATCCGACACATCAGAGTGATCGTGGCGGCCTGAGCCTCAGAGCCCGTTACCTTCAGCTATTGGAGGTTCTCATGAAAAAACTGATCAAGCTCGTCTTCCTGCTGCTGTTCATGGCGATGATCGCCGGTGCCGTGGCTTCCTATCTCTCGAAGAAGCGCTTCGAGTCGATGTCTGACGACGAGATTCGAGAGATGCTCGCGGTCAAGCTCGGCGACCGGGTGAGCGAGGATCAGCTCGCCAGCATCCAGGATGCCGTGGTTGCAGGCGTGCGCGCCCGCAAGCCCAGCACCGAGGACCACTACGTCGAAGACGTGCAGAACGCTGTCGAGGACCTCACCGAGGTGGCTCACGACGTTGAAGAGGCTGCTGAGGATCAGGGCGTTTCCGCATCAGAAGCTGGCGAGAAGGCCGCAGAGGCCATCGATGCCATCGCCGATGCGGTGTCTTCCGACGAAAGCTGATCACACGACGATCGACCCCGTTCGAGTGGTGGACCTGAGGTTGTCCCACGTGTAGATGGCAAGTGCCATCCACACGAACACGAATCCGATGAGTGCATCTGTGGAGAGGTGCTCGTCGAACACCGTCACCCCAAGCAGGAACTGCAGTGTGGGTGCGATGTATTGCAGCAACCCGATTGTGGAGAGCTTGATGCGCTTGGCCGCTGCGCCAAACAGCAGGAGCGGAACCACTGTGATGAGGCCTGTGCCCACGAGGAACAGGCTCACTCCGAGCGAAGACCCGAAACCGTCTGTCTGGCTGTCTCGAAACAGGGTGATGACCACGAGTGCGGGGAGTGCCAGGACCGACACTTCACCGAACAGGGACACGAGTGGGCTCGGTGTTGCGGGGTTCTTCTTCAGCAACCCGTAGAGACCGAAGGACAGCGCAAGGACGATCGCTACCCAGGGAAGGGTGCCGACCCGAATGGTCATCAACGTGACGCCGCCGGCCGCTATGCCGACCGCAACCCATTGGAGTCGTCTCAGGTGTTCCCGCAGCACCACCACACCGAGGGCTACGGATACGAGCGGGTTGATGAAGTATCCGAGCGATGCTTCAACGACCTGATCATGCGTGACCGCCCACAGGAACACGCCCCAGTTGGTCGCCAGCAGTACTGCGGCGATCACGGTGATGAGGCGGGAACGCCCCGATCGATACGCCTCCTTCACCT